>CAJPFZ010000568.1 GCA_905339355.1 Burkholderiaceae bacterium | reverse complement strand
CGACGTGCGCGCGGCGCAAGGCGCCCGGTCGAGGAGGTCTGATGGCAGAGATGAACGAGAGCATGCGCAACGCGCTCGGCTTGGCCACCGGGGTCGTGTTCGGCGCACTCCTGCAGCGCGGCCGGCTGGCCGATTCGAGGACGATCGTCGGCCAGTTGACCGGCGACGATTCACGGGTGGCCAAGACGATGGGCACGGCTGTCGCGGTGGGCGCGCTCGGCCACCGCTGGCTGCAGCGGCGCGGGCTGACGACGGACGAGCCGAAGCCGATGAACCCGGTGGGTCTCGTCGGCGGCGCGGCGCTGTTCGGGGCGGGCATGGCGATGTCGGGCTACTGCCCTGGCACGGCGGCTGCGGCCGCGGGCAGCGGGCGCCGCGAAGGGGTGTGGGCGATGGCCGGCATGCTGGCTGCGGCCACGTTGTTCGTCGCCACCTATCCCAGACTGAAGAAGGTGCTCGAGGCGGGCACGCTCGGTCGGGTGACCGTGCCGGGGGGTACCTCCGCGCGGGCCGCCACGCCACCGCTGGACATGGTGGTCCGCCCTCGCCCGGCCGAGGTCCGTATCGGTTAGCGACCAGCGCGGCTGGGGGTCTTGCCGCGTGTCATGGTTCCTGCGGCATGCTGTGCCACCACAGCGCGCAGCGCTTGCACAACGCGCCATCGAATTCGGCTTTCAGAAGGCCGTCAAGCACCATTCTGGGCAGCGGATCACCTGGTTTGCGTGCCACGAGGTTGGTGCCGGTGGACTTCGCCCAGATCTGAAACAGCTCCTCCGATGCCACTTGGTAGGTCACGTGCCAATGGGCTATGCCTCCCGAAGGCGTCGTGGCCAGCACTTCATACGTGACATGCACGTCCTCTTGCAGCTTCACGCGGCGCCAGTATTCGGCGAGCTGCAGGTGTCCGCGCTGCACGGCGAACGGTGTGTTGTGGTACTCGCCATCGGCGGTGAAGAGCGATGCGAACTTCAGTTCATCGCGCTGCTCCCATGCCGCCTTGTAGGCCCTCATGAACTGCTCGATGTCCACGGCGTCTCCTCTCGGTGCCCTCAGCGTGGCGAAGACATGCGCGGAGTTGCGCATCTCGACAAGTCTATGCGCGCACTTCCGCGCCTCACTTCCACGCTACCTCGCGCGATGGACATCGAACGCAGACACGGGCGCCGCTGCATTTCCCCACGACTGGCGCACGAAGGTGGCCACTGCGGCGATGTCCTCGGTGGAAAGAACCTGCCGGAATGGCGGCATGCCGAAGGGCCGTGGATTGCCGGACGTGCTCGGAGGGAAACCTCCGCGGCGAATGATCTGGATGAGGTTGTTGGGTGCGTCGAGCGTGACCGATCGGTTGCCGGCGAGCGCCGGGTAGATGGAAGCCACGCCCTCGCCCTCCTCGCCGTGGCACGAGGCACAGTGGTCCTCATACACCTTTGCGCCGCGCCGAAGCACGTCGGACGAAGCGCGCTCGAACTCCTGCTCCTCGTGCACTTGCACCGGAACGGATTGGAGGAACCGCGCCATGGCCTCGAGGTCGCTTTCGCTGAGGTACTGCGTGCTGCTGTAGACGACTTCGGCCATCGGCCCCGCCACCGACGCCTGCGCGGTCACCCCGTCCTTCAGCAGCATGACGACCTCGTCGCGCTGCCAGCCCTGCACGCCCGCCGTCTTGGGGTTCGCGAGCGATGGCGCGTACCACGCCTCGTCGGGCATCAACCCGCCGGCAAACCGTGCGTTCACGCTCGTGGCGCCGAGAAAGTTGCGTGCCGAATGGCAGGCTGCACAGTGGCCGAGCCCTTCCACGAGGTATCTGCCGCGGTTCCATTGCGCGCCCTGCCCGGCTTGCAGCACCCACTCGCCCGGCCTGAAGAACAGCGCTCGCCAGACTGCGAGTGCCGCCTGGGTGCCGTACGGAAAGCGCAGCGCGTGCGGTGTGTTCGCCCGATTCACCGGCTGCTGGCTGCGCAGGAAGGCAAACAGCGCGTCGGAGTCGTCGCGCGTGATGAGCGTGAAGCTCGGGTACGGGAATGCCGGGTACAGCAGCCGGCCATCCTTCGAACGGCCATGGTGCAAGGCGCGCCAGAACTCGCTTGACGACCAGCGGCCGATGCCCGTCTTCGCGTCGGGTGTGATGTTGGGCGCAAAGACCGTCCCGAATGGCGTCTCGACGCCGCGCCCGCCTGCGAATGGCGCGTCGCCTGAGAGGGTGTGGCAACCCACGCAATTGCCGGCGCGGGCGAGGTATGCGCCCCGCTCGATGAGTCCGGGCGAAGCGGCTGCGCCGCCGGCCTCGTCAGTCCCAAGAGGCGCTTCACCACGCACGTTCAGCCAGGCGACGAGCGCCGCCAGCATCAGGGCCAGGGCCAGCACGGCCATGAGCCACCACGCCCAGCGACGGCGCGAGGGTACGCCAGCGGTCATCGTTCCATGCCCCCGCAACGCATCGGCAGGGGTTGCCCGGCAGCGGGTGCGGGCTGCGTGCCCGCATCGATCGTCTGCGCCGAGAGCCAGCGCGCAACGGCGCTGACTTCCTCGGGGGTCAGGCGCTTCGCAACCTCGGCCATGCAGTCCGGCGCCATGGCTTTGCGCTGCCCGGTTCGCCAGCTGCCGAGCTGTGCGATCAGGTAGTCGGAGGGCAGCGTGAGCAGGCCGGGCATGGCCGGCTGCATCCCGGCCATCTGCCGGCCGTGGCAGGCGACGCAGGCCGGCAGGTCGCGCTCGCGCACGCCCTCGAAGACGAGCTTTTCGGCCATGCGTTGCTGCTCGTGCGTCAGGCCGGTGGCCCTCACCGCGGGATACGCCAGGTCGAGTTCGGCGAAGTGACGGGCGATGTCGCGCAGGTAGTCGTCCGACAGGTGCTGCAGCAGGTGGCTCATGGCTTCGTTGCGTCGCCGCCCGGCCTTGAAGTTCTGCAGCTGGTTGTAGAGGTAGCCCGCCGGTTTGCCTGCGATGCGCGGGAAGTAGCCTTCTCGGGTGGCTCGGCCTTCCTCGCCGTGGCAGATCACGCAGGCCTGCATGCGCTGCGCCATCGTGTCTTCGACACCCGCCGTCGGGCCGGCCCGGGCGCCGCGTGTTCCGTGGGCGCAAACCGCTGCGGCGCCAAGGAGCGCGACGACGATGGTCAGGAAGCTCGCGTGCCTCATGGTTGCTCATTCGGCGCGCGCGGACCGCGGCGCAGCCGCCCGCTTTGCGCCGAGTCAACGTTCGCGTTCGGCGCCGGCGCTGGCCGATTGCTCCCTCGCACCGCAGCTGGTACGTTCGGCGGGTGATGTTCCACTGCGCCACGATCCATCGCGCCCGCTCCCGCTGCGGCGCTGCGCAGCGCGTGCGCGCGCAGCACGCCGGCGGGTGCCGGCGGCGCGGCTTCGCCGTCGAAGGCGATCGGCTGCCCCATTGGTACAACCTGGACATCGTGCTCACGGACGACTTCCCGCGAGCCTGATCCGGCCGGCCCGTCGTTGCACGGGGCCGGCGTGTTCCTGACCGCGCGTGCCGCCGCATGGCGTTGCGTGCCGCCGCCCACGAACCAACCGGATCCGATCATGCCCACACCTGCTCGTCCCTTGCCCGAACCCTTTCGCATCAAGATGGTAGAGCCCATCCACCTGTGCGCCCCCGAACATCGCCGCCGCGCACTCGAAGCCGCCGGCTGGAACCTGTTCCTGCTCGATGCCGACGACGTCTACATCGACCTGCTCACCGACAGCGGCACCGGCGCCATGAGCGACCGACAGTGGGCCGGCCTGATGCTCGGCGACGAGTCGTACGCCGGCAGCCGCAACTTCATCCACCTGCGCGACACGGTGCGCGAGCTGTTCGGCTACCCGTACACCATTCCCGCCCATCAGGGCCGCGGCGCCGAGCAGATCCTGTTCCCCGAACTGGTGGCGCGGGTGCGCGGCCGGCGGCCCGACGTGCAGCCGGTGTTCATCTCGAACTTCCACTTCGACACCACCAAGGCCCACGTCGAGATGGCCGGCGCGTCGGCCATCAACGTGCTCACGCCGCGCGCGATCGACACCGCCACCGCCTATCCCTGGAAAGGCAATTTCGACCTCGACGCGTTGCAGGCGGCCATCGGCCGCCACGGCCCGCAGGCGGTGGCCGGCATCGTCGCCACGCTCACGTGCAACAGCGCCGGCGGCCAGCCGGTGGCCATGGACAACCTGGCGGCGGTGCATGCCATCGCGCGCCAGCACGGCATTCCGGTGGTGCTGGATGTCGCCCGCTACGCCGAGAACGCCTGGTTCATCCGCGAGCGCGACCCGGCGTGGCGCGGCGCCACCATCGGCGAGATCGTGAAGAAGATGTTCTCCTACGGCGACATGTTCACCATGTCGGCCAAGAAGGACGGCCTGGTGAACATCGGCGGGCTGTGCTGCTTCCGCGACGACGTGGACCTCTTCCGTGCGGTGCAGGCGCGCTGCGTGCTGATGGAGGGCTTCGTCACCTACGGCGGCCTGGCGGGGCGCGACATGGAGGCGATGGCCATCGGCCTGCGCGAGTCGCTGCAGCAAGACTACCTCGACTACCGCATCGCCCAGGTGGCCTACCTGGGCGAGCGGCTGCAGCAGCAAGGCATCCCGATCCAGACGCCAACCGGCGGACACGCGGTGTTCGTCGACGCCAGGCGCATGCTGCCGCACATCGCGCCACACCGCTTTCCCGCCCACTCGCTGGCGGTGGCGCTGTACCTGGAGGGCGGCGTGCGGGCGGTCGAGATCGGCTCTCTGCTGCTGGGCCGCAACCCGAAGACGGGCGAGCAGGAACCCGCGTCGATGGAGCTGCTGCGGCTGACCATTCCGCGGCGCACCTACACCAATAGCCACATGGACTACGTGGCCGACGTGTTCAGCAGCCTGCGCCGAATGGCTGCCCAGCTGCCGGGTTACGAGTTCGAGTGGGAACCGCCGGTGCTGCGCCACTTCACCGCGCGGCTGAAGCCGGTGATCGCGGCGCCCGCTTCTGCGCCGGCGGCCCAGGAGGAAGAAGCGGCGCCGGTCTGACGCCACAGGCAGCCGTTTCGCGCCGCGGCGAACGGCTGCGCCGGGCGGCGAGACTGCCCGCGGCGCTCGTCGGGCAAGCAAGGCGGCTGCCTAGCTGACGAGACCGCCGGGTGTCTGCGGACGGATCGCGCTGGGTTCAATGCCGAACACGCGCTTGTGCGTGCGCGTGAGGTGCGCCGAGTCGGCAAAGCCGGCTTCATGCGCTGCCTGCGTCCAGGAGGCACCGGCCATCACTGCCTCGATGGCGAGGTTGATGCGCAGCCACAGCAGGTAGGCACGGAACGAGCTGCCTGTCTGCGCGACGAAGAGGTGGCGAAAGCGACTCTCGGAGAGAGCCACCGCGGCGGCGACCTCGCCCAGAGCGATGGGGCTGCGAATGTTCGCACGGATGTAAGCCAGCGCGCGGGCGAGCCGCGGGTCGAGGGCTTTGTCGGGCTCGGTCGTGGCGCCGCACAGTTGCGCCACCGCGTCGGCTGCGGCGTCGACCAATCGCTCTCGTCCCGGCGTCGACTCGAAGATCTGGAATAGCGTTCGCGCCGAGGCGCGACTGGCCAGGGTGGGAAGTGGCGAAACGGCCGCCGCCCCAAACCGATCTGTGAGCGAGCGGCCGGCGCGACTTTCCGGCTCCACGAACAGGTGAGCAATCGCGAGGCCGTCGACCTCGAACTGATGCGCGCAGTGACTCGGAACGAGGGCGCCTTCGAAGCTCTCCCACCGGCCCTGCGCTTGCGTCCGGAATCGAAACGCCCCTTCCGGAGCGACCACCAGTTGATGCGCGTGATGCTCGTGCCACTCCGTGCGGCCCCTGCCCCGGCCAATCCAGAGGCTGCCGCCCTGCCAGAAGTAGATGCGACCGGTCGACGCGTTCGTCCTCGTCATTCGCTCGACGGGGTCGACGGCTTCGAGCGATTCGACACGCAGGTTCGTCACCGCAGGGCTCCGTTCATCTCAGCCGTTTCGTTCAAGCCCGGATGGTCGCGAATCAACAGAATCACGCTCATTCCAACAGCTTCCTTCGGAGTTGCACGATGAACCTCTCCCTTCGCTTCACCCGACGCATCCGCCCGTTCGTGCAGTACGAGCTCGATGCCGCGGCCCGGCACGAGGCCCAGGGCGATTTCACCTCGGCGTTTTCTCGTCTCGAGCGCGCGCACGTCCTCGGCCAGGCCTCGACGGTCGAACACGTCCGAGTCCATTGGGCCATGTTCTGCTGGGCGCTGCGACAGAACATCGCCGTCGAGATCATGGGCCAGGCATGGCGCCTGACCGGTGCCCTGCTGAAGACCTGGCTCTGGGTGCCTGCCGGAAACACGGGTGGCACCAGCGTCAGCGGGTTCAAGCCGATGCCCATCCCCGCGGAGCTTCAGCGGCTCATCGACGCAGCGCGCCGGTAGTACCGGCGTTTCGAACAGCCGCCTCACATCGGGTGCGCCGATCCGGCTGCACCTCGGGGTGGTTCTTTCCCTTCGCAATCCAACAGGAAACACAACCATGCTCCCTCGTATCACAGCGGCCGTCGCCGTCGCCCTCGCCAGCACCCTCTGCTTCACCGCCTGCGCCACGCCGGGCGACCTCGACCTGACTCTGCAACACCCCAGCCAACAAGGCAAGTTCGTGGTCCGCATGGAACCGCCGGCGACCGGACCGGCCGTCAACCAGATGCATGCCTGGCAGGTTCGACTGAGTTCGCCGGACGGCATCCCGGTGTCGCAGGCGAAGGTCTCCTTCGACGGAGGGATGCCGCAACACGGCCACGGCTTCCCGACCAGGCCGCGCGTCACCCGCGAAGTCAGCCCCGGCGTCTACGCCCTCGAGGGCATGAAGTTCAGCATGACCGGCTGGTGGGACATGCGGCTGGCCATCCAGTCGGGTGACGTGACTGACACTGCGGTGTTCAACGTCGTCCTGACGGATGCCGGGCTGAAGCGCTGAGGCACGGCCATGACACAACGAACCTGGGCTGCGGCAGGGCCGCTGATCACCCTCGCCACCACCGCGCTTGCCTTCGTGGCGGCGAGCGCCATGTGGCTGGCTGCCGACGACGCGCACGCCGAATCTCGTCTCGAACGATGGGACAACGCTGAGAGGGCGACCCTCGGATCGATGCTGCTGTCCAGGCTCCCTGCTCCGCCGGCCGACCCGTCGAACGCGGTGGAGTCGCGGCCCGAGGCCGTCGCACTGGGAAAGCGCCTCTTCTTTGACACCCGGCTGTCGAAAAACGGCCAGGTCGCGTGCAGCACCTGCCACTCGCCGGAGCGCGACTTCCAGGATGGTTGGCCGGTGGGCCAGGGCGTGAGCACCGGCAGCCGACGCACGATGCCGATTGCGGCTGCGGCGCACAGCCCGTGGCTCTTCTGGGACGGGCGCAAGGACAGCCTCTGGTCGCAGGCGCTGGGTCCGCTGGAGGACGGCGCAGAGCACGGCGCCAACCGCGCGCAGCTGGTGCGGCTGCTGGAGGCGAACTACCGAACGGAGTACGAAGCCGTGTTCGGCAGGCTTCCTTCGCTGCAAGGCGTTCCCGCGAATGCGAGCCCGGCGGGCAGCCCTGACGAACGCAAGGCCTGGGCAGCGATGGCGAACGGACAGCGCGAGTCCGTCAACCGGTCGTTCTCGAATCTGGGCAAGGCGATCGCGGCCTACGAGCGAACGGTGGCCTACGGTGAGTCGCGATTCGACCGCTACGTGGCCGCGGTGCTGAAGGGCGACGCTGCGGGGCAAGCGTCGTTGACGCGGCAGGAAGTGAACGGTCTGCGCCTCTTCATCGGCAAGGGCCAGTGCGCCACGTGTCATAACGGGCCGCTGCTGTCGGACCAGCACTTCCACAACACCGGCGTGCCGCCTCGCGACTCCTCGCGCCCCGACCGCGGCCGCAGTCTCGCCGTGGCACGGGTTCAGGACGATGAGTTCAACTGCCTTGGAAACTACAGTGATGCCCAGAAGGATTCCTGCCAGGAACTGAGCTTCATCGCCTCCGACGACCCCGGCATGGACGGAGCGTTCAAGACGCCGAGCTTGCGCAACGTGGCGAACCGCGCGCCGTACATGCACGCGGGTCAGTTCGCATCGCTCGAAGAGGTCGTCGCGCATTACGTTCGGTCGCCCAAGTCAGCAACGGGGCATTCCGAATTGGCCCACAGCGGTGGCGGGCACGCCGAGCGCAAGCCCATCCGCTTGAACGCGCAGGAGGCCCGCGACCTGGTCGCCTTCCTGAAGTCCTTGAGCGGGGCAATCGAGTAGGAGCCTCGCGCGACCCTCGGAAAGATCACGTGCCTTTGCGGGGGGCAAGTTGCCGCTGTCGCCTCTCCAGCGCTCCGGCGGCGGCGGCCTTCAGCAGCCGCTGGAACGATGGGCACGCCGCATGGCTCGGCGCCGGACATGCCGCAGCGTGACGCAGCCCCTCGCTCATGGCCTTCAGGCGCTTGACCATCCGGTCGAGCTCATCGGCCTTGGAAGCAAGCATGCCGCGGTCGATGTTCGGCTCGCCGCCAGGCGTGAACATCACCCTGATCTCGTCCAGCGAGAAACCGGCCGCCTGCCCGAGCGCAATCAACGCAAGCTGGTCCAACACTGCCGGCGAGAACTTGCGGCGTGCGCCATCGCGCGCCATCGACCGGATCAGGCCCTTGCGTTCGTAGTACCGCAGCGCCGAGGCGGCCACGCCCGATTCCTTCGCGACCTCAGAAATATCCATGAACCGCTTGACTTGAAGTTGACTTCAACTTCTATCCTGCATCCAACACGTTCTCAAGTCAATGAATTGAAAGGAGTCTTCGATGCTTTCCTCTCACGTCATCGCGCACATCGCGCTCGTCGGAATCGGTGCCACCGCGGTGATGGATGCCTGGCTGCTGCTCCTGTCGCGACTGGGTGTCCCGACGACCAGCTTCGCCCTGGTTGGACGCTGGGTTGGCCATCTTCCCCGTGGACGTTTCGCACACGCCGCCATCTCGAAGGCGGAACCGGTCGAGTTCGAGCTCGGCCTGGGCTGGCTGACCCACTACCTCATCGGCATCGCCTACGCCGGGCTCCTGGTCGCTGTCCAAGGCACGGCGTGGCTCGAGCAGCCGACCTTCCTGCCCGCCCTGGCCGTCGGGGTCATCACGGTGGCAGCGCCGTGGTTCGTGATGCAACCGGCCATGGGCGCGGGCTTCGCCGCGTCGAAGACGCCGACGCCGCTGAAGAACGGCCTGCGCAGCCTTGCGAATCACGCCGTTTTCGGCACGGGCCTGTACCTGGCGGCTGCGGCCCTCGCCTGGGCCATCGAATGAAGTGCTCGCTGCCGGGCGACGTCAAGACTGCGCGCATGTTCGGCCGGCATGTCGCCGAGAGCCTGAACCGCGTGATGGTCCCTGCGTGAACAGGCCAACCTCTGGAGAACTCTCATGCTTCCCAAGAAACTCGCACCGGCCCTCTTCGGCCTGATTCTGTCGGGCGTGATGTCCCTGCTGGTCTCCGGCATCTCGACCTACCGGGCCGTCGGCTTCGCCGAGACCTACGCCAGCGTGTGGACCGGCGCCTGGCTGGCCGCATGGCTCGTGGCCTTCCCGGTGGCGCTGGTCGTCGCACCGCTCGCGCGCCGGGCGGTTGCGCTGCTCGTCGGCAGCGGGCGATGACGGTTGGCGCGGGCCGGCCGGGCCATGGCCCGCGGCGGCCAGGCGGCTGGCTCCTTCAGGCGATGCCGGCGAGGCATCGGACGAACAGACTTCGCTCCGCGCTTCGGCAACCGTCGAAGCCTCACGATCGAGCGAGACACCATGACCACCACACACCGGGCCGGCGACCGCCCTGCCCCCCTCGGCACCCAGGCACACTCGAGCGCCACGCCGCATCCCCGCCGCGCGTTCCTGCGCAGCCTCTCCGGCGGCGCCGCTGCGCTCGGCCTGCCGCTTTGGCTGACTGCATGCGGCGGCGGCGGCGACGACGCGACAGCCGGCGATGGCTCCAACGGGCCAGGCGGTGGTGGTGGCGGGGACGGTGACGGCGCGGGTGGAGGCGGAGCGTCGGTCGACGGCGCCGTGCGGGCCGCCGCCATCGCCGCCGTGGAGGAGCATTGCCGAACGCTGTCGCAGCAGGACGGCATGACGCCGCTCGCATTCGTCGAGACGGTCGCGGCGAAGCTGCGAACCAACCCGGTCTACGTCGAGGTCGGCGTCGACGTGCAGACGCTGTGCGCGTGGGGGGTGTTCGCCGACGGGCGCATCCACGTCATCGCCAACAACCTCACCCCGCAGCGCACGGCAAGCGCGACCGGCGCCACGCCCGCGCGGCGGGCAGCGCTGGCCGCGGCGGCGCTCAGCGAAGTGCCTGGTGCCGCGAGGGCGCGCGTGATGCAGACGTTCGGCCCCATGTTCGACGGCGCCGACGTCGTGACCGACGTGGTCGGCTGGCTGCGCGAAAAGGGTTGGCAGGTGCCCCACGGAGACGAGCATGAGGCGCGACTGTCGACGCTGCGTGGCCTTCAGGGCGACGGCTACTTCTACATCAACACCCACGGCGGCGCGTTCACACCGACGCTGTTTCCGGGCTCGGGCCAGGGGATGTACGCGATCCAGTCGTCGACCCTCGTGTCGCCGGCGCAGGAGGCGCTCGAGGAAACCATCGCCGACATGGCGGCACGGCGGCTGACCTACTTCACCGCAAGCAACGGCAACCTGATCTTCGGACGCTGGCCGGACTGGGACACCCGCTACGGCCTGACTTCGAACTTCGTCGACACCTACTGGAAATTTGCCAGCGACAGCGCGGTGATCATCAACGCCTGCTCGAGCGCGCGCACGAACGATGCGAGATGGTCCGCCGGCTTCGTGTTCGCCTGTCACAAGGCCGGCGCCGGCGTCTATCTCGGCTGGGACAACACCGTCGCGCCGGTCGGCGCCTACCGTGCCGCGCGCTACTTCACCGACCGCATGCTCGGCGCGAACAAGTTCCAGCCCGAGTCGCCGGCGCAGCGGCCCTTCCCCTGGGACGCGGTGATGGGCGACATGCAGAAGAAGTCGCTGCACATCGACCCGGGCGAGGGCTCGGTCTTCCTCGCGCTGCCGAACCCGGCCAGCATGGTGAAGCAGCTGCTCGCGCCCAGCATCCGCCATCTCGAAGTCAGCGAGTACATGGACGAGCTGCGCCTGATCGGCCGCTTCGGCAGCAAGGAAGGCGAGGTCACTGTCGACGGCCAGAAGCGCACCATCAAGACATGGGAGTCCGAACGCATCGTGGTCGACCTGCCCCGCACCGGCTCGGGCTCGCGCGGCGCCGCGCAGGTGACGGTGCACGGCGTCAAGAGCAACCTGCGCCAGCTGACCGAGTGGACGATTCCGCTCGACTACACCTATGTGGTGTTGGAGCAGCAGGGCCTGAAGATCGACGGCCTCGGCACGATCCGCCTGCGCGCCGACGTCGGCGGCTCCCGCGACGTCCCGGGCGAGCCGCCGGTGCAGTCGGTGCGCTATGCCTACGACACGCGCGACTCGCAGCTTCCGCTCACCGCCAGCGGGTCCTTCCCGACGCCGAAATGCACGCTGATATGGACCGGTCAGGCCACCTACAAGGCGATTCCGGATGCCGGCCATCGCCAAAGCCTGATGGCCTATCTGAAGGTCGACACCACGGCGAAGCTGGGCTGGCTGGGTCTGGCCCTCGGAACGCCGTTGCCCGATTTCGTGCAGACCGGCTGCGGTTCGTCCGATGGAATCCAGCCCGGCTTCGGGCCGATGGATGCGCAGGTCTGGTATCCGTCGCCGTTGGAAGGAAGCACCGACCAGATCCCGCTGCAC
The DNA here is from genome assembly GCA_905339355.1 of Burkholderiaceae bacterium. Taxonomy (GTDB): domain Bacteria; phylum Pseudomonadota; class Gammaproteobacteria; order Burkholderiales; family Burkholderiaceae_C; genus Albitalea. Next base: position 3,303 of record CAJPFZ010000568.1, on the reverse strand, counting down.
GCGCTGGCGCTGAGCTTCGACACGAACTACCGCATCGTGGCCGGACACTCGGAAACCGTGCTGGCGCGCGTGATCTGGTCCGACGTCCTACCGGTATCGCCGCCCCTGCCCACCGACGGCGCGTGATTCAGGCCGCCGACGAGGCCATGATCGTCGAAGGGCCCGTCACGGATACTGTGCAGCGGGATCTTCCAAAGCGATGGGTGTCATGGCGGTCGGCAAGACGATCAAGTTCGATGCAGTACACGGCGCGCACTCCACCGCCAAGGCTGCGTTGTGGATGGCCGGCTGGCTGTCGCTGATGGTGGTGATCGCCGTGTCCGGACGCGAAGCGATGCGTGAGCTGGCGGTTTTCCAGGTGATGGCGATGCGTTCGGTGATCGGTATCGCCCTGCTCTACCCGCTGGTGCACGCGAGCGGCGGCTTCGCCGCGATGAGGAGCGCACGTGGCGGCATGCACGCGGTACGCAACGTGGTGCACTACGCCGCGCAGTACGGCTGGTTCGCCGCGCTGATGATGATTCCGCTCGCGCAGGTGGTGGCCATCGAGTTCACCATGCCCATCTGGACCGCACTGCTCGCAGTCGCTTTCCTCGGCGAACGCATGAACCTGTGGAAGACGCTCGCCGTCGTGCTGGGGCTGGTCGGCGTCGGGCTCATCGTGCGGCCGTCTGCGGCCGGCCTGAACCCCGGGCAGGCGATCGCGCTGGCGGCGGCGCTCGGCTTCGCCGTGTCGGTGACGATGACCAAGTCGCTCACGCGCAGCGACAGCGCCGTCGCCATCATCTTCTGGATGCTCGTCGTTCAGTCGCTGCTCGGCGTGCTGCCTGCGCTTGCGGTGTGGCGCTGGCCATCGGCCACCGTGTGGGCATGGGTGCTCGTGATCGCGTTCTGCGGCACCTTCTCGCACTACTGCATGGCGCGCGCGATGCGGCACGCCGATGCGACGGTGGTCGTGCCGATGGATTTCCTGCGCGTGCCGTTGACGGCGGCGGCCGGGTGGCTGGTCTATGCGGAGCGCGTCGATCTGCTCACCGTGCTCGGCGCGGCGCTGATTCTCACGGGCAACCTGCTGAACCTGCGCCGGGCGCCATCTGCCCGCGTGCAATGACCGGCCCCCAGTTCACCTGTCGCGATTCGTGCGGGCCAGGTTGGCAGTGACGAGCGCCGCCGCCAGCGTGACCAGCCACGAGAAGTACACCCACAGTAAGAAGACGGGGAACGCCGCGAACGCGCCGTACACCGCCTTGTAGGTGGGGATCTTCAGCACATAGGACGCGAAGCCGCGCTTGCCGAGCTCGAACGCGATGCTCGCGAGCAGGCCGCCGACGATCGCGTCGCGCCGCCGCACCCTCGTGTTCGGGACGAAGTAGAACATCGCCGCAAGCGCCGCAGCGCCCACTACCGCCGGGCCGAGGTTCAGCACGAACCGCACCGATGGCGGCAAGGCCCCGATCAGTCCCATCGAGGCGCTCAGCAAAGTCGAGGTCGCCCACAGGCTCGCTCCCAGCAGCGGCGGCCCCAGCGCCAGCATCAGCAGGTACAGGCCCACACGTTTGTAGAACGGACGTGCCCGCTTCACCTGCCAGATCTGGTTGAGCGCATTCTCGACGGTGAGCAGCAGCGCCATCGCCGTCGCCAGCACGAACAGCGAACCGGCCCAGGTCAAGCCGCTCGCATTCGCGGCGAACTGTTCCAGGGTCTTCAGCACCGTCAGCGAAATGTCCGCCGGGAGCAGGCTCTTCAGCAGGTGGTCCTCGAACGCCCTCTCGAAGCGCTCGAAGATCGGAAAGCGCGTGAACAGCGCAAAGCTCACCGCCACGAACGGCACGATCGACAGCACGGTCGTGAACGTCAGGCTGCCCGCGACCTGGGCCAGGCGTTCCTGCCTGGCTCGGCGGAGGGTGAGTCGGGTGAGGCTGAGCATGAGTGCGCGCGGTTGGTCGCGGATTGTGCTTGACGCGTCGACGTGCGAACGCCCGAGTACACAACTCATGCCGGGGTCTCGAAACCGCGAAGAGCAGCTGATCGATCCCTACGGGCTGCCCGGCGCCGGCGCGCCGAGATAGAGGCGGTCGGCGTAGGTGGCGAGCAGCTGCGGCCGGAAGGCAACGAGGCTGGCGGCCAGTGCACCCGTGATGAACGCTTCGCCGAAGGCGAGCATGCCGCGCGCCACCAGAGCATCGCTGCCCATCGGGCTTCCGCTCAGGGCCAGCGCGGCAAAGCTCGCCAGCGCCGTCGCGATCAAGGTACCGAAGAAGCCACGCCCGAGGATGTAGACGAAGACCTGGTTGGGCAGCCAGCGCCGCAGCGCAGCGCCAATGGCCAGCAGCAGCGTGGCCGGCACGATGCCGAGCCAGACGAGGCGGTGCAGCGTCGCCCACGCACCGAGATCGGTGCCGAGCAGCATGACGAGCGCCACCGGAAACAGCGCGAGCACGGCGAGCGGCCAGCCCGCCAGCAGCACCAGCAAGGCCACACCCGACACCTGCGGCAAGGCAGGCACGTCGGCGAAGCGGTCGAGACCCCACAGCAACGGCATCACCGCCCATGCCAGCAGCCAGGGCGTCGGCGGCCCCTGCTCGCCCACACAGCGCCAGGGCCGCAGCACGAGTGCGGTGCCCAGCGCCATCGCGGCGAGCAACAGGTTTAGCAGCGGCGCATCCATGCCACGAAGCGGCAAGCGGCGTGCCGCCGGGGGCCGTTCAGCGGACGACTTCTGACTGCCGGGTGGCGTCTGCCCCCTCACCCTCGTCTACGCCCACGCCCGATGCCGTGCCATTCGCCCCCGTGGGCTCAGCCCAAGCCTGCAGCATCTTCTGCAGCGGACTGCCGACCGTCTGGCGCAGCGCGGCGCCAGGGGCGCCTTCGGGTTCGGCGCGTTCGATGCCGCTGTCTTCCAGCTTCAGCAAGCCCGCCAGGGCCTTCGAGGCCTTCTCCAGCTCGGCAAGGGCGGCCCGGCGGCAGCGGGCGGCATCGGCGGAGGCGGAGTCGGTTGCGGCGGTGCGAGCCGCAGTCAGGTACGCGAGCGTGGCTTCGCGCAGATGGACGAGCACCTTGTTCTCCAACGGTTCGGCCGACTTCGCGTCGAACGATGCCGTCTCGCCGAGCGCGCGCACCGCCGCGCGGACCTCCAGAGACAGCAGCGCGAGCTGCCCGAGCTCGTCCTGGAGCACGCCGAGGGGCTGGCGCTTGCGCTCGACCAGCTGCGCGAGCGCAGCCTGGTTCGACCACGCGGCACGCATGCGTGAACGGGCCTCGGCCCTGCATTTCTCGATCCGCTGCGGCGTCAGCTCGCCGCCG
>CAJPFZ010000567.1 GCA_905339355.1 Burkholderiaceae bacterium | reverse complement strand
TGGCGGTTTCCGTTTTCAGTTTGGGCGAACGTACCCCAGCTGGCGCAGGGCGTCAAACGCCTTGGCGGCGAGCGCCCGGTGGCCCTCGGCGTTGGGGTGCAGCTGGTCGAGCTTCAGCTCCGGATCGGAGAGCACTTCCGGTACCGCCGCGTCGATCAGCGGCACTTTCCTTTCCCTGGCGATCTCGGCGTAGAAGGGCGGCGCGGAAAGGTTCTGGAAGAGGGCGCCGGCGACGCTCGGCCGCGGCGTCGCCAGCAGCACCGGCCGGGCATCGCGGCTGCGCGCCAGCTCGAGGATGCGCACCAGGTTGCTGCGCGTCTGTTCCTCCGGCAGCCTGCGCAGCATGTCGTTGCCGCCGAGCGTCACCAGCACCAGCTTCGGCGCGTGCTCGTCGAGCAGCGCCGGCAGGCGCGCCAGGGCGTCGCTCGTCCTGTCGCCGCTGACGCCGCCGTTGACGACCTGCCAGCCGGTCTTCTCGGCGAGCAGCGCCGGCCAGGCCTGCTCCGGGGCCAGGCCGTAGCCGGCGGTGAGGCTGTCGCCCAGCGCCAGCACCACCGTGCCGGGCGGCAGCGGCTCGGCCTGCTTGGTCTGACAGGCGGCGAGCAGCGCCAGCAGGCAGGCGGCGAGGAAGACGCGGCGTTGCGTCACTTGCGTTCGGCGGCGTCGAGCCCGGCGAGCGCCGCACGCAGGGTCTTCAGCTCGTTGCGGTAGCCTTCAGCATCGCCGAAATCGGCGAAGCCGCCGTAGTAGGGATGCGCCTGAAGTACCCGCCGCGCATGCTTGATCGGGCACCAGTACTGCTCGGTGCGGGCGACGATCTCGCGCACATAGGACGCCAGGCCGTTGCCGTAGGAACAGTAGGCGCAGTTGAATTTCTCGAGCAGGTTGAGGTAGGCGAGGTGCGTGCGGTCGAAATAGAAATGATCGCGCCGCTTCACGCGCGGGATGCGGTAAAGCGGGAAGCAGATGAACTGATAGAGCGTGACGGAAAGGTCTAGCAGGAGCAACGGGAAGACGAGCGCATAAATGATCGGGGCGGAGGCGACGTGGCGCAGCTCGGCGCCGAACACGTAGGCCAGCAACCCGGCCTTGAAGCGCCGCTGCTGCTCGACGATCTCCCGCTCGAAGCGGATGCGCCGGTGCTCGAAGTCGGCGTGGAGTTCGGCGCGGCGGCGCTTCAGCTCCTGCTCGACCTCGTCCTCGAGCTGGCGGATGCGCTCGAACAGCTCGTTGATTCTCGGATCCATCGCGGGTCTTTCGCCGTGTCGTGGGGGCTGACTATTCGTGGGCTGCCTACTGGTCTTCCTCGGGCAGCAGGGCGGCGACCATGGCGACCATTTCCGGGTCGAGGTCGAAGCCCGGCGTCTGCTCGGGGTTGATGGCGATGGCGACGCCGGCGCCCATGCGGCGCAGCAGCCAGGCGAACTCGGTGAGGATGCCGCCGCCGTAGCCGGGAAAGGCGGCCACGAAGTCGCGGGCGCGGTCCGGCGCGGAGAACAGCACCAGGATGCGGTTGCCGGCGCCATCGTCGACCAGCAGCGGCTCGGCCCGGGTCGAGGCCTGGAAGCCGGCAATGGCGTGCTTCTCGTCCTTCACCGGCATGAACACCTGCACCTCGAGCAGGCGCCGGGCGAATTCCTCCGGCGCGATCCTGCCGGCTTCGAATTCCAGCAGCAGCGATTCCAGTTCGTTGCGTGTCGGCAGGGCGTCGTTCATCGCGGTTTCC
>CAJPFZ010000566.1 GCA_905339355.1 Burkholderiaceae bacterium | reverse complement strand
TAGAACATCGACGAGCTGTACGCGTTGGCGGCCGACAGCGTATTGCCGTTGACCACGCCTGAGCACAAACCCAGCAGCATGAAGCCCATCTGGCCGATGGTCGAATAGGCCAGCATGCGTTTCAGGTTGGTCTGCGCGATGGCCGCGAGGTTGCCGAGCGCCAGCGAGCCGACCGACAGCACGATCAGCATCTGCTGCCAGTCGACCGCCAGGCCGAGCAAACCTTCGACCAACAGGCGGATGGTGATCGCGAAGGCGGCGAACTCCGGCGCCCCGCCGATCAGCAGCGTGATCGCGGTCGGCGCGCCCTGGTAGACGTCGGGCACCCACATGTGGAACGGCACCGTGCCGAGCTTGAAGCCGAGTCCGGCGACGATGAAGACCAAGCAGAAGACCAGCACCGTCTTGTTGATCTGGCCGGTGCCGATCGCCTTGAACACTTCGCCGATTTCCAGCGATCCGGTGGCGCCGTACATCATCGACAGGCCGTAGAGCAGGAAGCCGCTCGCCAGCGCCCCCAGCACGAAGTACTTCATCGCCGCTTCAGTGGCGTTGAGGTGGTCGCGGCGCATCGCCGTCAACGCGTACAGCGACAGGCTCATCAGCTCGAGGCCGAGGTAGATGACGAGAAAGTTGTTCGCCGACAGCATCACCATGATGCCCATCAGCGAGAACATCGCAAGCGTGAACAGCTCACCCTTCAGCAGGTCGCGCGTGGCGGCGTAGCCGCGTGCGTAGGTCAGCGTCACCATCGTGGCGATGGTGGCGAAGAAGCCCAGCAGGTGCCCCATCGGATCGGCGACGACCATGCGCTCCATGGCATAGATCGTGAAGCCGTTGTCGAAGTACCAGAGCTGCAGCGCGGCAACGACGGCGAGCGAAAGTTGCGTTAGCCGGTAGGTCAGCGCGCGCCGCGGATCGGTGACCCACAGGTCCACCATCGCCACGATGCAGCCGAGGATGAGCAGCACCCCCAGTGGCGCCAGCGCGGTGGCGTTGGGAGCGGTCTTGAGCCAGATGTCGAGGTTCATGTTGTAGGTGCCTCAGGTCAGCTCGGCAGCTTGGACACCGCGACGTGTTTGAGCAGTTCGGTGACGGAGACGTGCATCGTGTCGGTGAAGGGTTTCGGGTAGACGCCCATCCACAGCACGGAGACCGCCAGCACGGCCAACATCACGAACTCGCGCGAGTTCACGTCCTTGAGGGCGCGGACCTTGTCGTTGGCGATGGCCCCGAAGTAGACGCGCTTGACCATCCACAGCGTGTAGGCGGCGCCGAGAATCAGCGTCGAAGCGGCCAGCGCACCGAGCCAGAAATTGAACTTCACGGTGCCAAGGATGACCATCCACTCGCCGACGAAGCCGCTGGTGCCGGGCAGCCCCGCGTTGGCCATGCCGAAGAAGACCGCAAGCGCGGCGAACCTGGGCATGGTGTTGACCACGCCGCCGTAGGACGAGATTTCGCGCGAATGCACCCGGTCGTAGAGCACGCCGATGCACAGGAACATCGCGCCGGAGATGAAACCGTGCGAGATCATCTGCACGATACCGCCGGAGACGCCGAGTTCGTTGAAGATGAAGAAGCCGAGCGTCACGAACCCCATGTGCGCGATCGACGAATATGCGACCAGCTTCTTCATGTCCTGCTGCACCAGCGCCACGAGGCCGATGTAGAGCACCGCGATGAGCGACAGCCCGACGATGAACCAAGCGTATTCGTGCGACGCATCCGGCGTGATCGGCAGCGAGAAGCGCAGGAAGCCGTAGGCGCCCAGCTTCAGCATGATGGCCGCCAGCACCACCGAGCCGCCGGTCGGGGCCTCGACGTGGGCGTCGGGCAGCCAGGTGTGCACCGGCCACATCGGCACCTTGACCGCGAAGGCCGCAAAGAAGGCGAAGAAGAGCAACGCCTGCGCCTCCATCGGCAGCGGCAGCTTGTGCCACACGAGGATGTCGAAACTGCCACCCGACTTGTAGTACAGGTAGATCAGCGCCACCAGCATCAGCAGCGAGCCGGCCAGCGTGTACAAGAAGAACTTGAAAGCCGCGTAGACACGCTTGGGACCGCCCCAGACGCCGATGATGATGTACATCGGGATCAGCGTCGCCTCGAAGAACACGTAGAACAACAGCCCGTCGAGCGCCGTGAACACGCCGATCATGATGCCCGAGAGGATCAGGAAGGCGCCCATGTACTGGTTGACGCGCTGCTCGATCACCTGCCACGCCGAGATCACGACGATGATGGTGATGAAGGCCGTCAGCGGTACGAACCACAGCGACAGGCCGTCGATGCCCAGGCGGTAGTGCACGTTGAAGCGCTCGATCCAGGGCAGCTCCTCGGTGAACTGCATCGCGGCGGTGCTCGAATCGAAACCGCTCACGAGCGGGATCGTGACCAGCAGGCTCAGCAGCGACGCGATCAGCGCGAGCCAGCGTACGGCATTGGCATGTTCGTCCCGCCCGATCGCCAGCAGCACGCTGCCCGCAAGGATGGGCAGCCAGATGGCAAGGCTCAACAGACCCATTTTGTTTTTTCTCCGTTCAGGGTCAGATGTTCTTGAGAGCGGCCTGCAGCGCGGGCCACAGTTGCCAGGTCATCAGGCCCAACACGCCGAGGATCATCACGAGGGCATAGAAGTACAGGTAGCCGGTCTGGAACAGGCGCACCACCGAAGCGATGCCGCCGACGGCCCGCGCCGACCCGTCGATGAGCACCCCGTCGATCAGCCCCACGTCGCCGCCCTTCCACAATCCGCGCCCGATGCCGCGAGTGGCCGCCGCAAGTACGTTCTCGTTGAACCAGTCCATGTAGTACTTGTTGTCGAGCACGCGGTAGAGGAAGCCGAAGCGCGCCTTGATCGCCGTGGGGATCTCCGGCTTCACCAGGTAGAAGACGTAGGCGGTCACCACGCCGGCGAGCGCCAGGAAGAAGGGCAATGTGGTGAGCCCGTGCAGGGCCATCGCCACCGCGCCATGGAACGACTCCGCCATCACGGCCATGGCCGGGTGCCGCTCCAGGTTGACGATGATCGAGTCCTTGAAGAAGTCGCCGAACAGCATCGGGCCGATGGTCATGAAGCCGATGACGACCGAGGGAATGGCGAGGAGGATCAACGGTGCGGTGACCACCCACGGGGATTCGTGCGGATCATGGTGCTCGCCGTGCTCGTCGTGGTGGTCATGCGGCCCAGGGAACGGCTTGTGGTGAAAGCGCTCCTTGCCGTGGAAGACGAGGAAGTACATGCGGAACGAGTAGAAGGCGGTGACGAAAACGCCCGCCATGACCGCGAAGTAGGCGAAGCCGGAGCCTGCGATCTGGCTCGCATGCACCGCTTCGATGATGCTGTCCTTGGAGTAGAAGCCCGCGAAGAACGGCGTACCGATCAGCGCCAGCGAACCGAGCAGCGAGGTGATCCACGTGATCGGCATGTACTTGCGCAGGCCGCCCATGTTGCGGATGTCCTGGTCGTGGTGCATGCCGATGATCACCGAGCCGGCCGCGAGGAACAGCAGCGCTTTGAAGAAGGCGTGGGTCATCAAGTGGAACACCGCCACCGAGTAGGCCGAGGCGCCGAGCGCGACCGTCATGTAGCCAAGCTGCGACAGCGTCGAGTAGGCAACCACCCGCTTGATGTCGTTCTGGATGATGCCGAGAAAGCCCATGAACAGCGCCGTGATCGCGCCGATGACGAGCACGACGCTGAGCGCCGTGTCGGAGAGCTCGAACAGCGGCGACATGCGCGCCACCATGAAGATGCCGGCGGTGACCATCGTTGCCGCATGGATCAGCGCGGAGATCGGCGTCGGGCCTTCCATCGAGTCGGGCAGCCACACGTGCAGCGGGAACTGCGCGCTCTTGCCCATCGCGCCGATGAACAGGCAGATGCAGGTGACCGTGATCAGCATCCACTCGGTGCCCGGGAACTTGAGCTGCGCGAGTTCGCCGCCCTTGGCGAAGGCTTCGGCGTAGTTCAG
>CAJPFZ010000565.1 GCA_905339355.1 Burkholderiaceae bacterium | reverse complement strand
GGATTGCTCGGCAGCGCTGTAGCGGATGAGTGGTGCGGGTGACGAGAACCCGCCACTGTCGGTTGTACTCGTACTGAGGTGTTTTATGGATCTTCTGACTCCGCAGGATCTGACCACGATCCGCGGCGCGGCCCTGGGCATGGGCCAGAAGCGCCGCAGCGATGCCGCGAAGGAACTCGCGGGCATTGTGGGCGTGGCGCGCCCCAAGCTGTTGGGCGAGCTGGACAACTTCATGCAGTCCGGCATGGACTCGCGCGACTTTGTTCTGTCGCGCAAGTGGACGATTGCCGCCAGCGGCGGCGCTTATAAGGACTTCACGCTCCAGGCGAACAAGCTCAAGCTGTTCTCTGACCTGGTGAGCTCGACGTTCCCGAGCCAGCAGCCCACGGGCAAGCTGTTCGCGATCAAGAAGCTGCGCATCGTGTGCAACCCGAAGGAAAAGGTGCTCACGCTCGACGAGCTCGCCGAGAAGTGGGCGATCCGCATGAACTACGCGGACGGCCGCAGCCCGTTTGAATTCCCGGCCTGCGAGCTGCTCAACACCCGCTCGCGCGTGGCCAACGCTGGCAACAACGCCGGCACGCTGGTGGAAGGCGTGCGCACGGAGCTGATGGAGATCGGCAAGGAGATCACGTTTGATCCCGCCGACGTCAACATCGTCGCTCCCGGCGACTCGAACGACCACATCGAGGGTTTCTGGCTCGCCGACTGGGCCGGTTCTCCTCCCACGACCCCCGCGGGCGGCGCTCCCGCCGCGGACATCGTGGTACAGGTCATCGCCACGGGCCGCGTGTTCGCGCAGATCAACCGCAGCTAGCGACTGCGAAGGGAAGGGCACTTTCGCGAGTGCCCCGACCTTCGACGTCTCTAACTGGAGTTGAAAATGCGGTACGAGCCCAAACTGATCCGCCTCGTCTTGACGATCTCCGCCTACGCCAGCGGCGTGGCCACGTTGACCTATTCGGTGCCCAAGGGCGTCAAGCTGGGTGCCATCGGCCTGAGCATCGGCTCTCTGGCCGCGCTCAACGACCACCAGGTCACGAGCATCCTGCACAACGAATTTGAGGCCGTGAAAGTCTCAACGATCAGCGCCACTGATTACGGTGTGCCACTGGCCCACGTTGCGAGCTATTGCGGCGCGGAAAGCTACCTTGACGGCACGCGCCGCAAGCTCGGAAACCAGATGCAGTTCTGGCCCGGTCGGCTGTCGTTCCCGGGCGTGTGCCAGAAAGTGGCGATGATTCCGCTCAAGGAGAACGCCACGTTCACGATCACCGTCAAGCGCCTCTACGGCGCAACCTCGATCGACGCGGCCTATCTCTGGTGCGTGCCTTTGTCGAACGAAGAACACTCGCGCCGCTGCAACGGTCAGAAGAACGTCGTTGATCGTCCGCAATGGCTCAGCCAGGTCATGCAGCTCGCCGCAGCGGCCAGCACCACCAAAGCGCAGACCGAGCGCCGCTGGGACGCCTACGACGATCGCGCTCTGCGCATCCTGCAGCCCATGGTCACGCCCTATGTGAACACGGCGGGCACGCTCAGCTACGACCCGACTTACGGCGATGCGGTCTACGCCAGCCTGCGTGACTGGGACAACGTGCCGCTCGTGAATCAGTTGCTCGAAGCCCAGGTGCGCATGACGGAATTCTTCGCGGGCGGCATGCAGGCCTATGACTGCCTCAAAGACCCGCGCCTGGTGGTGCCGCCCAAGACGGGCCTGCGCATTTTCACTACTCGCGACGTGACCGCGCAGCAGAAAGACGTGTACGCAAGCTTCTACGGCTACTTGCTCGATGCTGAGGAAATGACCGGCGAGCTTGTCGAGGCCGCGTAAATCAACGACCCGTGGCCTTGGCCACTTTCAATCGAGGGAACCATGAAAATCGACAGCAAACTGAAATCCCGCCTCGCGAAAGCCCAGGCGGACATTCTCGCCGGGAAGGTGACGGCGAAACTCCGGGCGGAACTGGACCAGCTCGCCGACGAAATCAACGCCGCGGGCGATGGTCACGAACCGCTCAAGCAGGTTGTGCACGGCCTGCGCGTTGCGGCCAGCGCGGCTTAGTCGGCAGGAATCTTTCAAGCGAGCAAGTCATGGCCAGGACGGAAATGGGATTGGCGGCGGGCCCTGCCCGCTTCTCGGGCACAGCCGCGGACGGCACGGCGGCGGGTGATTCGTCGCCGCTCACGCCCACGATGCTGCAGAACGGCAAGCGCCGCAAATTCCTGCTGGTGATCCAGGCGGCGTTCGCCAATACGGGCAAGGTGCATGTCAGCCTGCACCCTGCCGAACCGAAGAAGTCCGCCGCTGAAGTGCTCGCCCAGGCGGCGATCGTGCTTGCGGCCGGACAGAACCTGACCGTTGAACTTTTCGCGGGCGGCGACGTGCTGCCCTTGGCTTGTCTTGCGGGCAGTGCCGCCAGTCAGGCGTACACGGCGGAAGTCTGGGAAGTCGCGTTCGAGGACTAACGTGGGCGATCTGCTCAAAGTCAGTGCACCGAGTACTCCGCCCACAAGTGTGGATTCGGGCGGGACTGTCTTGACGCTCTCAACGCTCGCTGCGGCCACGGGCTTTGTGCGCGTGGGCGCGGCGCTCGTGAGCGGCTTCACTGGCATCACCAGCTTTGTCTATGTGAGCCCTAGCGGTGACGATACCACCGGCGCGCGTAACTCGCTGGCGTTGCCATGCCTCACCGTTGCGCGAGCGCTGACTATTTCGAGCGCGGGCGACACCATCTTTCTTGCGCCGGGCACGTACACGGAAAACGTGTCATGGCCCGGAGCCACGCGCAGTCTTATGGGATGCGGTAGCCGCGTTTCAATCATCAGCGGCACGTTCGGGCTCACGGCCACGGCCAACGGCAACGCGGAAAACATGAACATCAGCGATGTTCAAATTACCGGCGTGGGCACGATCACCTTTGCAGCGAAAACAACCGGCGATGTTGCAATCGAAATGCGCGGCTGCATCCTGAACAGCGCCTGGACGTTTACACGCCCTGTGAACGGCGCATACACGCTGGCGGTGTACGACACGCGCGCCGGGAATGCGATCAATCCCAACGGCTTCAACAATGTCATTGTCTCCGGTTGCGAGCTTGGCGCGTTTGGCTTCAGCGCATCCGGTGGCGGGGAATCGGTTCGACTTTCCGATTCCAACATTCCGACGATCACTTTTTCCGGCGCGGGTTCTACGTTGCGCATCGCGGGTTGCACGATCACGGCGGCTCTTACTTGCACGGATGCTTTCGGCGGTGTGTTCTACACCACCGGCTGCGAAATGCGCACGGCTACAATCACGATCAACAGTGGCACCTGGTACGAGTATGGCTGCACGTTCGTTCAAAGCAACATCGCGGGCGCGAGCGGCAACAAGCGCGTGAGTTTCCAGCGCAAGGCAAGCACGAATTGCGCGGGCGGCGGCACTACCACGATCACGCTGCCGATTCCGCTTGGTTCAACCGACTACCACGTGAGCGCCACGCCAACGGGCAGCGGAAGCCCCGGCACGGCCCCCGATTGGTACATCACAAACAAAACGGGAACGCAGTTCGATGTGGTTGTGAATACCGATTTCGATACGCCGCTTGAATTCGGCATCTTCTATCGGGTGGCCTGACCATGTTCGAAGATCTGCGAGATCTGCTGGGACAATCGGGCGCAGCGCTCGCCGTGGCGCTGCTGATCATTGGGCGGCTCTTCGCTCAGTACGTCAACAAACATTTTTTTGCGCCCTATCTCAAGCTCAAGGCCCAGGAGATCGAGGAGCGCAAGCAGTCTCGTGCTGCCCTGCTTTCCGCCTCGCGCGGCTTGCATCGCGTAGGCGGCGCTCTGGAACATGGGTCGATCACTTACAAGCCGCGCGTTGTGCGCGACACAGCCAAGCATGGCACGGGTGAAAGCGAAACTGATCGCGTGTATCGAAAGGAAGTTCTATGAGCAACGCAAGATTCCGTGGCGGCCGTCAACGCCCCGTGTTCGAACCCACTGTCGCCGCGCCGGCCATAGCGCAGCCCGCCATGCCCGCGGGCAAGTGGATTGTGCATTGGCGCCGCATTGGTCTTGTGTTGTGCGGCCTGCTGTTCCTGGCCGTGGCCGCTGGCGCGCCGCTGTTTCTCAACGCCTGCATGCAGACGCGAGAAGCCACGATCCAGGACCCGAAGACGGGCGAGCCCTACTACGTGGGCGAAGGCGGCAAGGCCACGAAAGAACGCATCGATCCAAAAACGGGACTGGAGCGAGCGCGCGCCACGGTTCCCGAGTCTACAGGCCAGACGGAAAACATGATCGACGGCGCGCGCTCGCTCACGGGCATGCTGCCCGGGCCTTTCGGTTTCATTGCGGATGCGCTGCTGGGCGTGGGAGCCCTTGCGGGCGGTGTGGCCTACAAGATCCAGCGCCGCAAGCGTCTTGAGGAGCTAGGGCTGTCTGAGGAGGTGATCGAGACGGCCGATGATGTCGAGGAGGCGCGAAAGAAGTTGACGAATCACCCCGACCCCAAAGTGCAAAAGCGCGTGGCGGAAGTTCGTACCAGGCGTAACAAACCGAAACCGGCATGAACGCCACCGTCGAAATCCTGATGCGCTGCAACTGCGGCTTCACACGCAAGACGTATTTTGCGCAGTGTCCGCAGTGCCGCGCGTGGAACACTTGCGCGGCCTGCGAGGCCGGCGCAAAGGGCTCGACGGTGAACGGTGTGCCGCTCGACGGACCCTTGAATGCCTGGGACGGCGTGCAATTTGATCGCGTGCGCACGGG
>CAJPFZ010000564.1 GCA_905339355.1 Burkholderiaceae bacterium | reverse complement strand
CGCTTTGCCGACCATTCGCGCGACACCTTCGATTCGGTGCTCGACACGTGCGAGAAGATCGCCCGCGAGAAGTTCGCGCCGTTCAACCGCGTCGGCGACACCGAGGAGCCGTGGTTCGATGGCGAGCGGGTGCATCTGCCGCAGAGCAGCCACGATGCTGCCAAGGCCTACGCCGACAGCGGGATGCTCGCCGCGGCGCAGGACTACGAGATCGGCGGCATGCAGCTGCCCTGCGTGGTCGAGATGGCGGCCAACAGCTTCTTCTCCAAAGCGGGCATCGGCATCGGCGGTGGCGGCATGCTCACTAGCGGCAACGCCAACCTGCTGATGGCTCACGGCACGCCGATGCAGAAGAAGGTGTTCGCGCAGAACGAGTTCGCCGGCCGCTTCTACGGCACGATGTGCCTGAGCGAGCCGCAGGCCGGCTCGAGCCTCTCGGACGTCGCCACGCGCGCCACGCCGGACGGCGACGATTTCGAGGCCGATCCGCTCGGCCCACGCTTTCGGCTGCGCGGCAACAAGATGTGGATCTCAAACGGCGAGCACGAGCTCGCGGAGAACATCATCCATCTCGTGCTCGCGAAGATCCCGGGGCCCGATGGCAAGCTGATCCCCGGCACCCGGGGCATTTCGCTGTTCATCGTGCCGAAGAAGCTGGTGGACGCCGAAGGTGAGCTGACCGGCGAGCGCAATGACGTCGCGCTGGCCGGACTGAACCACAAGCTCGGTTACCGCGGCATCCCGAACACGCTGTTGAACTTCGGCGAAGGCAGGTACCCGGTGCGCGGAGCGTCGGGTGCCATCGGCTACCTCGTCGGCCAGCCCGGCGACGGCCTGCGCTGCATGTTCCACATGATGAACGAGGCGCGCATCGCGGTCGGCCTGGGCGCGGCGATGCTCGGTTATGCCGGCTATGAGGCGAGCCTCGACTATGCAAAGAACCGTCCGCAGGGCAGGCCCATCGGACCCGCTGGCAAAGACCCGAAACAGCCGCCGGTGCCGATCATCCAGCACGCCGATGTGAAGCGCATGCTGCTCGCGCAGAAGAGTTATTGCGAAGGCGCCGTCGCGCTCGAGCTGTACTGCGCGCGCCTGGTCGACGAGCTGCACACTGGCGAGGCCGACGCAGCCAAGGAAGCCGGCCTGCTGCTGGAGATGCTGACGCCCATTGCCAAGAGCTGGCCCAGCGAGTGGTGCCTCGAAGCCAACAGCCTGGCAATCCAGGTGCTCGGCGGCTACGGCTACACACGCGACTTTCCGGTCGAGCAGTACTGGCGCGACAACCGGCTCAACATGATCCACGAGGGCACCCACGGCATCCAGGCGCTGGATCTGCTCGGCCGCAAGGTGGTGATGGATGGGGGCAAGGGCCTCGCGCTGCTGGCGGCCAAGGTCAACGCGACGATCGAGCGCGCACTGGGTCAGCCCGCGCTTGCCGAATACGCCAACGCACTCGCGGGAGCGTTGAAGGCGCTGGGCCATGCGACCCGCACCGCCTGGGCCACCGGCCATCCCGAGGAGGCGCTCGCCAACGCCACGCCCTATCTGCAGGCCTTCGGCCACACGGTGATCGCGTGGATCTGGCTCGATGTGGCGCTGTGCGTGCAGCAGCGGCCGGATGTTTCGACGAACGACCAGCTGCAGGGCAAGCTCGCCGCCGCGCGCTACTTCTTCCGCTACGAGCTGCCGCGCATCGGCGCCTGGCTCAAGGTGGTCGAAACGCGCGACGACACCTGCCGCATGATGACCGAAGCGCACTTTTGATCGCACCAGACTGACCCCATGAGCACACCGATCCAGACACTCTTCGACCTCAGCGGCAAGACCGCCCTCGTGACCGGCGGCTCGCGCGGCCTAGGCCTGCAGATCGCCGAGGCGCTCGGTGAGGCGGGCGCCAAGATCCTGCTGACCTCGCGCAAGGCGGGCGACCTCGAGGAGGCCGCCGCGCATCTGCAGGACAAGGGCATCGACACCCGCTGGGTGGCCGCCGACGCGAGCATTCCCGAAGAGATCCAGCGCGTCGCCACCGAGGCGATGCACCGCCTCGGCCAGATCGACATCCTCGTCAACAACGCCGGTGCCACCTGGGGCGCGCCCGCCGAGGACTACCCGCTCGAAGCCTGGGACAAGGTGATGAACCTGAACATCCGCAGCATCTTCCTGATGAGCCAGGCGGTCGGGAAGCTGAGCATGATCCCGCGCCGCGCGGGCCGCATCATCAACGTGGCGTCGATCGCCGGCCTGTCGGGGTCGTCGTCGGCGATGAAGTTCATTGCCTATGGCACCAGCAAGGGCGCGGTGGTCAACTTCACGCGCACGCTCGCCGGCGAGTGGGGCCCCTACGGCATCACGGTCAATGCCTTGGCGCCGGGCATGTTCCCGAGCAAGATGACCAAAGGCACGCTGCAGGCGGTCGGCGTCGACCAGATCGCGAGCACGGCGCCGCTGCGGCGCATCGGCGACGACGACGATCTGAAGGGCGCCGCGGTGCTGTTCGCCTCGCAGGCTGGAAAGCACATCACCGGGCAGATCCTGGCGATCGACGGAGGCGTGAGCGCAGTCCATGGACACTGAATCCAGGCCGATGAAGTTCCAGGTCCACATCCCCTTCGTCGAGGCGCTGGGGTTCGAGCTGCTGCGCTTCGAGAACGGCGAAGCCGAGATCGCGATGACGCCGCGCGAGGAGCACATGAACTCGTGGAGCGTCGTGCACGGCGGCGTGACGATGACGCTGCTCGACGTGGCGATGGCGCATGCGGCGCGCAGCCCCGTGGACGGCGCGCCGCCCGATGCGCGCGGCGTCGTCACCGTCGAGATGAAGACCACCTTCACGCGCCCCGGCATCGGCCGCCTGTTCGCCCGGGCCAAGGTCTTGCACCGAAGCAGCAGCCTCGCCTTCTGCGAAGGCAGCCTGCACGGCGCAGACGACGAGCTGGTGGCCCATGCCACCGGCACCTTCAAATACCTCCGCGCGCTGCCCGCGGGCGGACGCCAACTCAAGCGTCTCAACGCTTCCGACTGAAAGGGATTCCCATGGCCATCAACAAGCAGATCCACCTCGTGTCCCGCCCGCAGGGCGAGCCGGGCACCGACAACTTCAAGCTGGTCGAGGCCGAGCTGCCGGCACTGCGCGACGGGCAGGTGCTCGTGCGCCACCACTTCCTCTCGCTCGACCCCTACATGCGCGGGCGCATGAACGACGCCAAGAGCTACGCCGCGCCGCAGCCGCTGAACGAAGTGATGATCGGCGGCACCGTCGGCGAAGTCGTCGAGTCCAGGAACCCGGGCTTCCAGGCGGGCGACAAGGTGGTCGGCATGGGCGGCTGGCAGCAGTTCGCCGTCGTCGATGCGAACCAGCCGGGCCTGCTGCGCAAGGTCGACACGACGCACATCCCGGCCTCGGCCTATCTTGGCGCGGTCGGCATGCCGGGCGTGACCGGGTGGTACGGGCTCACGAAGATCTGCGAGCCGAGGGCCGGCGAGACGGTGGTCGTCAGCGCGGCCAGCGGCGCGGTCGGCGGCGTGGTGGGCCAGCTCGCGAAGGCGCGCGGCTGCCGCGCGGTCGGCATCGCCGGCGGGCCGGACAAGTGCCGCTACGTCGTCGAGGAACTCGGCTTCGACGCCTGCCTCGACTACAAGCTGCACAAGGACACGAAGTCGCTCGCCACCGCGCTGAAGGATGCCTGCCCGAACGGCATCGACGGCTACTTCGAGAACGTCGGCGGCATGATCCTCGACGCGGTGATGCTTCGCATGAACGCCTTCGGCCGCATGGCCTTCTGCGGGATGATCTCCGGCTACAACGGCGAACCGATCCCGATGCAGTATCCGCAGCTGATCCTGCAGTCGCGGCTGAAGCTGCAGGGCTTCATCGTCAGCGAGCACATGAACGTCTGGCCCGAGGCGCTGAAGGAGCTCGGCACCATGGTTGCCACCGGCAAGCTCAAGTACCGGGAGACGGTGGCGCACGGCATCGAATCGGCGCCCGAGGCTTTCCTTGGGCTGCTGAAAGGGCGCAACTTCGGCAAACAGCTCGTCAAGCTGATCTGAGTCATGGATCGGGCGATCGCGGCGGGCGTAGCCTGACACGCGGCCGCTCGCGCCGCGATCGAACCGGAGGGCAAGCATGGACACGCACGAGGTCTTCAACCAGCCGTCGCCGCTGACGAACGTCAACCTGTTTTCGAGCAACCGGCCGCTGCGCGACGCGCTGCGCTTCAACGCGCCCTCGATGCCGACCGAGGAGCTGCAGGCCTTCGGCGAGGCGGTAGGGAGCAGCGAGATGCAGACCCATGCGCGGCTGGCCAACGTCCACACGCCGCATCTGGTCACGCACGATCGCGTCGGCCGCCGTGCCGACATCGTGGAGTTCCATCCGAGCTACCACGCGCTGATGTCGCTCGCCACGCAAGGCGGCCTGCACGGCACCCCCTGGGCGGGCGGCGAACACGCGCATGTGCGGCGCGCGGCCGGCTTCATGCTGTTCACCGAGCTGGAGCCGTCGACGCTGTGCCCGATCTCGATGACCTATGCCGTGACGCCCGCGCTGCGCGCCAATGCCGCGATCTCCGCAGAGTGGGGGCCCCGTCTCACGCGCCGCCACTACGATCCGCGTTTCGTGCCCGCGTCGCAGAAGGACGGCGTCACGATGGGCATGGGCATGACCGAGAAGCAAGGCGGCTCCGACGTGCGCGCCAACACCACGCAGGCCACGCGCAGCGGCAGCGACGAATGGGGCGAGCGCTACACGCTGGTCGGCCACAAGTGGTTCCTTTCCGCGCCGATGTGCGATGCCTTCCTCGTGCTCGCGCAAGCGGAGGGCGGGCTCAGCTGCTTCTTCATGCCGCGCCTGCTGCCGGACGGCACGGTCAACCCGATGCGCATCCAGCGCCTGAAGGACAAGCTCGGCAACAAGGCCAACGCCAGTTCGGAAGTCGAGTTCCACGGCGCGCAAGCCTGGCGTGTCGGCGACGAGGGGCGTGGCGTGCCGCAGATCCTCGAGATGGGCAACATGACGCGGCTCGACTGCGCGCTCGGCACCAGCGGGCTGATGCGCCACGCCTTGTCGCAGGCGCTGCACCACACCGCGCAGCGCTCGGCCTTCGGCAGGCTGCTGATCGAGCAGCCGGCGATGCGCAACGTGCTGGCCGACCTGGCCCTCGAAAGCGAGGCCTCCACGGCGCTCGCGCTGCGCCTCGCGCGCACCGCCGACGGTCCCACCGATGCGCACGAGCAGGCGATGCGCAGGCTGATCACGCCGGTGGCGAAGTTCTGGATCTGCAAGCGCGGCAGCCACTTCGCGCAGGAGGCGATGGAATGCCTCGGCGGCAACGGCTACGTCGAGGAGCAGGGCGAGGGCGTGATGGCGCGCATCTACCGCGAGATGCCGGTCAACTCGATCTGGGAGGGGGCCGGCAACATCATGGCGCTGGACCTCTTGCGTGCGCTGCGCAAGGACGGCGCGATGGCCGAGGCGCTGGCCGCCGAGCTGGCGCCGGCGCGCGGCGCGCATTCCGGCTTCGACCATTTCGCCGCGTCGCTGCCGGGCCGCATCGACCAGGCCACCGCCGAGACCGATGCCCGCCGCCTGGCGCAGGACGTGGCGCTCGCGCTGCAGGCGGCCCTGCTGCGCCAGCACGCGCCCGACTTCGTGTTCGACGCCTTCTGCCGCTCGCGTCTCGCAGGTGACTGGGGCTACGCCTTCGGCACGCTACCCTCCAACGTCGACTTCGATTCGATCATCGCGCGCGCGATGCCCGACTGAGGCATCGCGCGCGTAGCAGTTCGCCCCGAGGAGGCCCCGAAACCCGTTCGCCCTGAGGTATCGAAGGGCAGGCTGAGGTATCGAAGCCCTGGTGCATGCGGCACGGGGCCCTTCGATACCTCAGGGCGAACGGATCATTCATCGACATGACACACGACCTCATCCTCCATCACTATGCCGGCTCGCCCTTCTCGGAGAAGGTGCGGCTGGTACTGGGCTACAAGGGCCTGAGCTGGAAGTCGGTCAGCGTGCCGGTCATCCTGCCCAAGCCCGACGTCGTGGCCTTGACCGGCGGATACCGCCGCACGCCCTTCCTGCAGATCGGCGCCGACATCTACTGCGACACCGCGCTGATGTGCCGCGTGATCGATCGGCTCGCGCCGACGCCGCCGCTGTACCCGCACGCCGCGGGCGGCCAGCAGCACATACTCGCGCAGTGGGCCGACTCGGCGCTGTTCTGGGTGGCGATTCCGTACACCATGCAGCCGGCCGGCGTGCCGCACATCTTCGGCCAGGCGGCGCCCGACATCGTGAAGGCCTTCGCGGCCGACCGCGCGGCGATGACCGCCGGCATGCGCCGCCCGACCACCGCCGACGCCACCGCGCAGCTCAGGACCTACCTCGGCTGGCTCGAGCAGCAGCTCGACGACGGCCGGCCTTTCCTCTGCGGCGCGCTGCCGTGCATCGCCGACTTCTCGGTCGTGCAGTCGCTCTGGTACATCCGCCGCGCGCCGCCGCTCGCGACCATCCTCGGCCCGTTTGCGCGGCTTTCCGAATGGGCCGAACGTGTGCAGGCCTTCGGTCACGGCACGCACGAGCAGATGAGCAGCGCCGACGCGATCGCCATCGCGCACGCCGCCGAAGCCACGGCCGGGCTGCGTTTCGAGGCCGAGCGCGGATTCGCGTTTGGCCAAGAGGTCAGCGTGACGCCGACAGACTACGCGCAGGACCCGGTGACGGGGCGGCTGGTCGGCCTCACCGACGACGAAGTGGCGCTGGAGCGCGAAGACCCCCGTGCCGGCGAGCTGGTGGTTCACTTCCCGCGCATCGGCTTTCAGATCAGGAAGACAGACACCACGAGCTAAGGATCGAATGCAATGAAGACGTTCAAAGGCAAGACGGCGGTCATCACGGGCGCCGCCTCCGGTTTCGGCCTCGAGACTTCGCGCCTCGCCGCGAAGCAGGGCATGGCCGTCGTGATGGCCGACGTGCAGCAGGAAGCGCTGGACAAGGCGGTGGCCGAGATCGAGGCGCTGGGTGCGAAGGTGCTGCCGTTCCGGCTCGATGTGTCCAAGGCGGACCAGGTCGAAGCGATGGGCCGCGCGACGCTCGAGCGCTTCGGCGCGCCGCACTTCGTGTTCAATAACGCCGGCGTCGGCTCGGGCGGCCTGATCTGGGAGCACACGCTGAAGGACTGGGAGTGGATCGTCGGCGTCAACCTGATGGGCGTGGCGCACGGCGTGCGCGTGTTCACGCCGATGATGCTCGAGGCAGCGAAGAAGGACCCGCAGTACGAGGGCCACATCGTCAACAC
>CAJPFZ010000563.1 GCA_905339355.1 Burkholderiaceae bacterium | reverse complement strand
GCAGGCCGAACGAGCACCCTGCGCGCGATCATGGGGCTGACTGGCAGCCGAAAGGGTTCCGTGCGCGTGCACGGCCAGGAGACCATCGGCCTGCCGCCGCACCGCGTGGCCCGTCTCGGTGTCGGCTACTGCCCGGAGGAGCGAGGCATCTTCGCGAGCCTGGACGCGCACGAGAACCTGCTGCTGCCGCCGGTGCTCAAGCCCGGCGGCATGGCCATCGAACAGATTCACGAGATGTTCCCCAACCTGCGCGAGCGCGCGGCCAGCCAGGGAACGCGCCTGTCGGGCGGTGAGCAGCAGATGCTGGCGGTGGCGCGCATCCTGCGAACCGGCGCGAAGCTGCTGCTCCTCGACGAGATCTCCGAAGGGCTCGCGCCGGTAATCGTCCACAAGCTCGCGCAGATGGTGATCGCGCTGCGCAAGCAGGGCTACACGATCGTGATGGTGGAGCAGAACTTCCGCTTCGCCGCACCGCTCGCGGACCGCTTCTGCCTCATGGAGCACGGCCGAATCACCCACAGCTTCCCCCAGTCGGAGCTGCCGTCGCGCATGGAGCAGCTGCATCAGACCCTGGGCGTGTGAGACGGCCTGAGCCGCATCCGACATGCCCGCATGAACTCGCCTTTCGCACGCCTTGACCGCGCGCGATCCCGTTCCCACTTTCATACCAGGAGACACACATGACTTCGAAATCGATTCTTGGCGCTTGCGGCATCGCATGCGCGGCCCTCGCGCTGGCAGCGCCGGCGCAGGCGCAGTATTCGGGCGACGTGATCCGCATCGGCATCACCACCGACATGTCCGGCCTGTATTCGGACCTCGACGGCGCGGGCGGCGTCGAGGCCATCCGCTGGGCCATCGCCGACATGGGCGGCAGCATCAACGGCAAGAAGGTGGAGGTCGTGTTCGCGGACCACCAGAACAAGGCCGACATCGCCGCCGGCAAGGCGCGCGAGTGGTTCGACACGCAGGGCCTCGACATGCTGATCGGCGGCGTCAATTCGGGCGTCAACCTCGCGCTCGCGCGCCTGTCGGCCGAGAAGAAGAAGCCGTTCTTCGCCGTCGGCGCGGCCACGTCGGCGCTGACCAACGAGCAGTGCACGCCCTACACCGTGCACTACGCGTACGACACCGTCGCCTTGTCAAAGGGCACGGGCGCGGCGGTCGTCAAGTCGGGCGGCAAGAACTGGTACTTCCTGACGGCCGACTACGCGTTCGGCACCGCGCTGCAGAACGACACCACCAAGGTCGTCGAGGCGGCAGGCGGCAAGGTGGTCGGATCGGTGCGCCACCCGCTGTCGGCAAGCGACTTCTCGTCGTTCCTGCTGCAGGCGCAGTCGAGCAAGGCGCAGATCCTTGGCCTTGCCAACGCGGGCGGGGACCTCACCAACGCGATCAAGGCGGCCAGCGAGTTCGGCGTCAACAAGACGATGAAGCTCGCCGCGCTGCTGATGTTCATCAACGACGTGCATGCGCTGGGCCTGCAGACGACGCAGGGCATGTACCTCACCGACAGCTGGTACTGGAACGCGAACGCCGAGACACGCGCGTGGAGCCGCCGCTTCTTCGACAAGTTCAAGCGCATGCCCTCGTCGGTCCAGGCAGGCGACTACTCGGCGGCGCTGCAGTACCTGAACGCCGTCAAGGCGGCAGGCAGCGACGACGGCGACAAGGTCATGGCGCAGCTGCGCAAGATGAAGATCAACGACATGTACGCCAAGGGCGGCTATATCCGCCCCGACGGCCGCATGGTGCACGACATGTACCTGATGCAGGTGAAGGCTCCCGCGCAGTCGACCGAGCCCTGGGACTACTACAACGTGGTGCAGACGATTCAGGGCGAGGCGGCCTGGACGACCAAGGAAGAGTCCAAGTGCCCGCTGTGGAAGTGATGCTGCCCGCGATGTGAGTGCGGCGCGGCGGGCCCTGGCCCGCCGCGCCTGCCAACGAAAACGACTCTTTCATGATCGAGATCTTCGGCATTCCCCTGCAGGCCATGCTCGGCCAGCTCCTGCTCGGGCTGGTCAACGGTTCGTTCTACGCGATGCTGAGCCTCGGCCTGGCGGTCATCTTCGGGCTGCTGGGCATCGTCAACTTCGCCCACGGCGCGCTGTACATGATGGGCGCCTATGTCGCCTGGATCGGCCTGGAGAAGTTCGGCCTCAACTACTGGGCGTCGCTCGCCCTCGCGCCGCTGGTCGTGGGCATTCTGGGCATGGTGGTCGAGCGCACGCTGCTGCGCCAGCTGTACAAGCTCGATCCGCTGTACGGGCTGCTGCTGACCTTCGGCGTGGCGCTCATCGCCGAGGGCATCTTCCGCGACCAGTTCGGCGTGTCGGGCCAGCAGTACCAGGTGCCCGAGCTGCTGCGAGGCGCCACCGACCTCGGCTTCATGATGCTGCCCAACTACCGCGCCTGGGTGGTCGTCGCCTCGCTGGTGGTATGCCTCGGAACCTGGTTCCTGATCGAGAAGACGCGACTGGGCGCGACCTTGCGCGCGGGCACGGAGAACCCGAAGCTCGTTCAGGCGTTCGGCATCAACGTGCCGCTGATGGTGATGCTCACCTACGCGGGCGGCGCGGCGCTCGCCGCCATGGCCGGCGTGCTGGCCGCGCCGGTGATCCAGATCACGCCGCTCATGGGCAGCAACCTGATCATCGTCGTGTTCGCGGTGGTGGTGATCGGCGGCATGGGGTCCATTCTCGGATCGATCCTCACCGGCCTCGCGCTCGGGTTGATCGAAGGGTTGACCAAGGTGTTCTATCCGGAGGCGTCGAACATTGTGGTGTTCGTGATCATGGCCATCGTGCTCGTGATTCGCCCGGCCGGCCTGTTCGGCAAGGAGAAATGATGAGTGCTTCGAAAGCCGTCGCGCCGTCCGCCGCCAACGGCGTGCGTGCCGGCCGCATCGCCTGGGGCGTCGTGTTCGCGCTGTTGATGGTGGCACCGTTCATCGGCGTCTATCCGGTCTTCGTGATGAAGGCGCTGTGCTATGCGATCTTCGCCTGCGCCTTCAACCTGCTGCTCGGCTACACCGGGCTTCTCTCGTTCGGCCATGCCGCCTTCATGGGAGCGGCCGCCTACGGCACCGGCTGGCTGGTGCGCTCGGCCGGCTGGCCGCCCGAACTGGGCTTGCTCGCGGGCATGGTCGTCGGGGGGCTGCTCGGGTTGGGGGTCGGGCTGATCGCGATCCGCCGCCAGGGCATCTACTTCGCGATGATCACGCTGGCGATGGCGCAGATGGTGTACTTCGTGTGCCTGCAGGCGCCGTTCACCGGCGGCGAGGACGGTCTGCAGGGCGTGCCGCGCGGCAAGCTGTTCGGCCTGCTGCCGCTCTCGGCGCAGGACGGGAACAGCCTCGCCATGTACTACTTCGTGCTGGCGGTGTTCGCCGCGGTGTTCCTGTTCATCGTGCGCATCGTGCATTCGCCTTACGGCCAGGTGCTCAAGGCGATTCGCGAGAACGAGCCGCGTGCGGTGTCGCTGGGCTACGACGTCGATCGCTACAAGCTGCTGGCGTTCGTGGTGTCGACTTCGCTGGCCGGACTGGCCGGGGGCCTCAAGACGCTGGTGGTGGGCTTCGCAACGCTGTCCGACGTGCACTGGACGATGTCGGGCGAGGTGGTGCTGATGACGCTGCTGGGGGGCGTGGGAACCTTCGCGGGGCCGGCCATCGGCGCGGTCCTCATCATCGGCCTGCAGGACTACCTGGCCGACCGCGTCGGCTCGTGGGTCACGGTGATCATCGGCGCGATCTTCGTCGTGTGCGTGCTGGCGTTCCGGCGCGGCATCGTCGGTGAGCTGATTGCCTGGCGAGAGCGGCGCGCGAGCCGCGCTGCGCCGCCCGCTCAACGCAAGGACGCGGGGACGGTGCGGCAAGACGCACCGCGGGCCGATGCATCAGGCGAAGCGGCGTGACGAGTCTGCCGATCGGCCGGTCGGCGGCGGTCTGACGGCGGGCACCCTGCTGCCGGCCGTGGCGCCTGCGCCGGGCGTGCCGGCATCGCACGCGAGCGCACCGCTGCGCCGATGCGACCTCTTCCCCCGCGCCGACGGCGAGCCCGCGGACTTGCAGGCGCTGCGCGACCTGGCCGAACGTGGTCCCGGCGACGAACGTCTGCGTCAGAGGCTGGCAGAGCAGCAGACCATCCTGGACGGTCTGCAAGTGGGAGTCGGCTACTTCGTCGAGCGCCGCGTCGTGTGGGTCAACCGCCGCTGGGAAGCGATGTTCCAGCGCAGCATGGAGGAGGTGCATCGTCTCGGCACCTCCGTCTACTTCCGCTCCCATGCGGAATGGATTGCTTTCGGGGAGCGCGCCTACCCGGGCCTGGCGCTGGGAGAGGACGTCACCGAAGACCTGGAGTTCCGCCGCAGCGACGGCTCCACCTTCTGGTGCCGCGTGCGCGGCATGGCCGTCAACAAGGCCGAGCCGCTCAAGGGCGCAGTCTGGATCTACGAAGACGTCACCGACAAGCGCCGCAGCGAGGAGGCGATGCGCCTCGCGCTGAGTGTCATGGAGCACAGCCGGGACGCGATCTTCGTCGCCGACCCGGCGCTGCGCGTGCTGCGCGTCAACCCGGCCTTCGCCCGCATCCTCGGCTGGCGCGAGGACGAGGTCGTGGGCCACCGCATGTTCTTCCTCAAGACGAGTCAGCGGGGCGAGGCGTTTCACCGCCGCGAACGGGCCCGGCTGATGGAGAGCGGCAGTTGGGAAGGCGAGCACTGGGCGCGCAAGCGCAGCGGCGAGGAGGTTCCCGTCTGGCTCTCGCTGAGCGCAGTGCGCGGCCCCGACGAACGCATCACCCACATCGCCGCCGTGCTGTCGGACATTTCCGAGCGCAAGCGCTACGAGGCGCACCTGGAACACCTGGCCCGTCACGATCCGTTGACCGGGCTGCCGAACCGGCAGTACCTGCTCGCCACGCTCGAGCGCGAGACCGGCGCCGCCGCGGTGGGCAAGGTGGCGCTCGCGGTGCTGTTCATCGACCTCGATCGCTTCAAGATCGTCAACGACACGCTCGGCCACTCCGTCGGCGACGAACTGCTCTGCGCGGTGGCGCACCGGTTGCGGGCCTGCCTGGACGAGCGCCACGTGCTGGCCCGCCTCGGCGGCGACGAATTCACGGTGCTCGCGCCTTTCGAGGGCAAGAACGGCGTCGAGACGCTCGCGCGGCGCCTCGTCGCCTCGATGGTGGACCCGTTCGTCGTGGCGAGCTACGAGCTGATGGTCACCGTGAGCATCGGCATCAGCCTGTGTCCGCGCGACGGCGCGCGCCCGGCCGAGCTGCTGATGCGCGCCGACAACGCGATGTACCGCGCCAAGGAGCGCGGCAGGAACAACTTTCAGTTCTACGAGCCCTCGATGGGCCGGCGTGCGCAACGCCTGCACCTGCTGGAGCGCGAACTGCGCCACGCCCTGACGGGACAGCAGCTGGTGCTGCACTACCAACCCAAGGTCGAACTGGCCAGCGGGCGCTGCGTCGGCATGGAGGCCTTGATCCGCTGGGAGCACCCCGGTCTCGGTGCGGTTTCGCCGGCCGAGTTCATCCCGGTGGCCGAGGAGATCGGTGCCATCGTGCCGATCGGTGAATGGGCCATGCGCGAGGCCTGCCGCCAGGTGGCGGCCTGGCGCGCGCTCGGGCGGGATTGCAGCGTGGCGGTGAACCTGTCGTCGCGCCAGTTCAGGCAGCCCGACCTGGCCTCCACCATCCTGCGCGTGATCGACGAAGCCGGAGCGCCCTGCGAGCTGATCGAACTCGAGATCACGGAGGGCGTGCTGATGGAAGACACCAACAGCACCGTCGCAACCCTGACCCTGCTGGCGGCGCGCGGCATCCGCATCGCGGTCGACGACTTCGGCATCGGCTATTCGAGCCTCGGCTACCTCAGGCGGTTTCCGGTGCATGTGCTGAAGATCGACCGCTGCTTCGTCTCCGACATCGGCCGCCCGGGGGGCGACACCACCATCGCGCGCACGATCATCGCGATGGCGCATGCGCTGAACCTCGAGGTGGTGGCCGAAGGCGTGGAGGATGCGGCCCAGGTGGACTTCCTGCGCCAGCAGGGGTGCGACACCGCGCAGGGCTACTTCTTCGGCCGGCCGGTGCCGGCCGAGGCGGCCACGCGGATGCTGTTGCAGCATGGCATCCGGCGATAGGCCCTCGTCCAGGGCCATGCAGGTCGTGCCTTCATTCGGACGCGTCGTCGTCGAGCACACCGGCGGACCCGACGTGATGCGCTGGGTTCGCGAGCCGGTCCGGCACGCCGGCGCGAACGAGGTGCGCGTGCGCCACGAAGCCATCGGCGTCGACTACATCGACACCCAGATCCGCGCCGGCCTGTTGCCCGCGCAGCTGCCGACCGGCCTGGGCTTCGCCGCAGTCGGAATCGCCGAGGAGGTGGGCGGCCAGGTCGCACACGTGAGGAAGGGCGAGCGCGTCGGCTACATGTATTTCGACGCTGGAAGTTATGCCGAGGAACGCGTGGTTCCGGCCGAGCGCGTCATCACGCTGCCGGACCAGGCGCTGCCGGCCGATCTCGCCGCGGGCGCGCTGTTCCGCGGCTTGACCGCCTGGTATCTGGCCACCCGGCTGCGCCCGATCGAGAGGGGCGACGTCGTGCTGGTGCACGCCGCGGCCGGCGGAGTCGGCCTGCTCCTGACGCAGTGGCTGCTGCACCTTGGCGCCACGGTGGTCGGAACCGTCGGCACCGATGCCAAGGCCAGTCTCCTTCGCGAATTCGGTTGCGTCCACCCGGTCGTGATTCCCCGGCAGGACTTCGTCGCGAAGGTCAAGGAAGTGAGCTGCGGCCGCGGGGCGGCTGTCGTCTACGACTGCATCGGTCAGGCGACCTTCGCTGGCTCGCTCGACAGCGCGCGGCGCTTCGGCCTGGTGGTCTCCTTCGGCTGGCCCTCCGGGGATCCCGGGGCGGTGTCGCTCATGGCGCTGCGCAACAAGGGCTCGCTCTTCGTCACACGCCCGACCGTCACCCAGTACACGGCCGATGCCGAGGACCTTCGCGCAGGTGTCGCCGCGCTGTTCGGCATGATCCGAGACGGCCACCTGCGCATCAAGGTCGGCAGCGCGTATCCGTTGCGTGACGCGCCGAAGGCGCATGAGGATCTCGTCGCCGGCCGGACCGTGGGCTCCGTCGTGCTGATCCCGTGAGGCGGC
>CAJPFZ010000562.1 GCA_905339355.1 Burkholderiaceae bacterium | reverse complement strand
GGCGCGCGCGGGACTGAACATCCACAACATGGTCAACAAGTCGCGCGGCGACGTGGCCTACACGCTGGTCGACGTCGACAGCCCCATCGGGGCGAACGCGCTGAACGACATCGCGGCGATCGAGGGCGTGCTGGCGGTGCGTTATCTGCCGCTGGTGGCTTGATCACTCTCCAATACCCGTTCGCACTGAGCCTGTCGAAGTGCCTGCACACGCGGCATAAGGCTTCGACAAGCTCAGCCCGAACGGGGTTGGTGCTTGCCGTCGAGAAAAGAAGTCATGCCTTCGGAAACACGATCAGGTGATCCATCTCCAGCCGGATGCCGATCGCTTCGTTGATCACGTGGTTGTGGTGCGAAGGCACCATCGAGAGCACGCGCATCCCGCTGCCGAGCTGAAGCGTGTAAAGGATTTCCGCGCCGCGAAACGCCTTCTGCAGCACGCGCGCGCGCACCGGGCTCATGTCGTCGTGCACCACGTCGTCGGGCCGCAGCAGCACGTCCACCCGTGATCCGGGCGCGCACAACGAGTCGTCGTGTGCGAGGCGGATCGGCTCGCGCGACAGCACGTCGCCGATCTCAATGTGCAGGCGCTGCGTGTCGACCACGGTGCCGTCGACGAAGACACCCTGCCCGATGAAGTCGGCGACGAAGCGGTTGGCCGGCCGGTGGTACAGGTTGTAGGCGCCGGCGAGCTGCTGGATGCGGCCCTCGGCCATCACCGCGATCTCGTCGGCGATCGTGAACGCCTCGTGCTGGTCGTGCGTGACGAACACCGCCGTCGTGCCGCTTTCCTTCAGGATCGAACGCAGCTCGCCGGCGAGCTGTTCACGCAATTCGACGTCGAGGTTGGAGAACGGCTCGTCCAGGAGCATCAGCCGCGGTTGGGGCGCCAGCGCGCGGGCGAGCGCCACGCGCTGCTGCTGTCCGCCCGACAGCTCGTGTGGGTAGCGCTTCGCCGCCGAGGCGAGCCCGACGGTCTCCAGCAGCTGCGCAATGCGTTCACGTTGCCCTGCCGCGCCGCGCAACCCGAAGCCGACGTTGCCTGCCACGTCAAGGTGCGGGAACAGCGCGTAATCCTGGAACACCATGCCGATGCGGCGGCGCTCCGGCGGCACGTGATGGTTCGGGCTGCTGACGAGTTCGCCATCGATGCGGATCTCGCCGTCACTCACCTCCTCGAACCCGCCGATGCAGCGCAGCACCGTCGTCTTGCCGCAGCCCGAGGGCCCGAGCAGGCAGCAGATGCTGCCGGCGC
Organism: Burkholderiaceae bacterium; assembly: GCA_905339355.1. Classification (GTDB taxonomy): domain Bacteria; phylum Pseudomonadota; class Gammaproteobacteria; order Burkholderiales; family Burkholderiaceae_C; genus Albitalea. The sequence goes on along the minus strand of CAJPFZ010000562.1, from coordinate 4,918 downwards.
CGAGGGCGAGATCGAGGCCGTCGACCGTCGGCCGGATGCCGTAGCGATGGCGGATGCCCTTCAGGCTCAGCACGGGGTCGGGACGCTGTGGGGTCATCGGCTCGGGGTGGGCGGCAAAAGCCGCCACCTTACACTGTCCGAGAACGGCTCTCATTCGTACTTCAGCGAACCGCAGTGCCGTTGACCCGTTCCGCGCCGTCGCCCACCATGGCCCTCGTCCTTCCGCCCGCTGCCGCTCCCGCCCGCCCGCTGCCCTTGCCCACAGGCTGGCTGACGCTGCTGGCGATCGGCGCGGCGCTGCTGATCGCCATGCCGATCCTGAGTGTCGGCAGCAACGTCTTCCGCGGCGGCACCGCCGGCACCTGGTCGCACCTCGCCTCGACCGTGCTGCCCGACTACATGCTGACCACGCTGTGGCTGTGCATCGGCGTGGGCATCGGCGCCGCACTGCTGGGGGTGGGCGCGGCGTGGCTGGTCACGCATTTCGACTTTCCGCTGCGCCGCAGCTTCGAGTGGGCGCTGGTGCTGCCGCTGGCGATGCCGGCCTACGTGATGGCCTACGCCTACACCGACCTGCTGCAATACGTCGGGCCGGTGCAGACCTGGCTGCGCGAGACCTTCGGCTGGACGCGCGCCGACTACTGGTTTCCCGACGTGCGTTCGCTCGGCGGCGCGATGCTGATGTTCGCCGGCGTGCTCTACCCCTACGTCTACATGCTCGCGCGCACCGCCTTCCTCGAGCGCGGCACCGCCCTATTCGAGGCCGGGCGCTCGCTCGGCCTGACGCCGTGGCGCAGCTTCCTGCGAATCTCGCTGCCGATGGCGCGACCGGCCATCATGGTCGGCGTGGCGCTGGCGCTGATGGAAACGCTGGCCGACTACGGCACGGTGTCGTACTTCGCGGTGCAGACCTTCACGACCGGCATCTACCGCGCCTGGTTCTCGCTCGGCGACCGCGTCGCCGCGGCGCAGCTCTCGATGTGCCTGCTCGGCATCGTGGTGCTGGTGCTGGCGATGGAGCGCTTCTCGCGCGGGCGGGCGCGCTTTCACGTGAGCGGGCTGCGTCGCGCGGCCTCGCATGGCGCCACGCTGACCGGCTGGCGCGCGGCGCTCGCCATCGGCGGCTGCCTGGTGCCGTTGATGGTGGGCTTCCTGATCCCCTGCGCCGTGCTGCTGCACATGGCGATCAACGAGGGCGATGCGCAGTTCGGGCCGCGCTTCGTCGAGCTGGCGCGCAACAGCTTCACGGTCGCCGCGGTGACCGCCTTGCTCGCCGTGCTGCTGGCGCTGCTGATCGCGTACGCCCGCCGTCTCGACCCCAAGCCGGCCACGCGCATCGCGCACGCCGCCGCTGGCATGGGCTACGCGCTGCCCGGCTCGGTGATCGCGGTGGGGCTGCTGATCCCGCTGGCGCAGCTCGACAACACGATCGCGCAATGGCTGCGCGCGAACTTCGGCTGGCAAACCGGGTTGCTGATCACCGGCGGCATCGCCGGGCTGGTCTACGCCTATCTGGTGCGCTTTCTCACCGCCGCGCTGCAGACGGTGGACGCCGCGCTGCAGCGCATCACGCCGCACATGGACGACGCGGCGCGCAGCCTCGGCCTCACACCGGCGGAAAGCCTCAAGCGCGTGCACCTGCCGCTGCTGCGGCGCGGCCTGCTGACGGCCGGCTTGCTGGTCTTCATCGACGTGATGAAGGAACTGCCGGCAACGCTCGTGATGCGGCCGTTCAACTTCGACACGCTCGCCACGCAGGCCTATACGCTGGCCTCGGACGAGCGGCTGGCCGAGGCATCGACGGCGTCGCTCGCGATCGTGGTGGTGGGGCTGTTGCCGATGATGATCCTTTGTCGGCAAGTCGCGAAAGAGCAGCACTGAGGCACCGGGCGCCGATTCATCAAGCCACGCCCGCGGATCCGGCTCTGCCGGTCCGCCAGGCGGCGCCCCCTGGGGCCAGGAGCGAAGCGACTGGGGGGCCCAATCACCTCCAGCCAGCCCGGTCGAACACCTTCTGCGCCTGCACCGTCGATGCGGCGAGCTGGCCGATCGGCAGCGAGTCGCTGCGGAAGTCGCCCAGCGTGTCGAGGGCCGGGTTCTTGAACTTGGCCGTCTTCACCGCCGGCCACTCGTTGTTGCCGTCGGCAAAGTAGGCCTGGGCCTCGTCGCTCGCGAGGTACTCGAGGAACTTGACCGCGGCCTCGCGGTTGGGCGCGGTCTTGACGACACCGGCGCCCGACACGTTGATGTGCGTGCCCCAGGTCTTCTGGTTGGGCCACACGACGGCAAGCTTCTTCACCACCTCCTGGTCTTCCGGCTTGGTCGAGCGCATCAGGCGGGCGAGGTAGTAGCTGTTGGAGATCGCCACGCCGCATTCGCCGGCGGCCACCGCCTTGAGCTGGTCGGTGTCGCCGCCCTTGGGCGCACGCGCGAAGTTGGCCACCACGCCGCGTGCCCACTCTTCGGTCTTGGCTTCGCCGTTGTGGGCGAGCATCGCTGCCCCGAGCGACAGGTTGTAGGGGTGCGAGCCGGAGCGCACGCAGACCTGGCCCTTCAGGCGCGGGTTCGCGAGGTCTTCATAGGTTTGCACCCAGTCCGGGTTGACGCTCGCCTTGTTGTAGGCGATGACGCGAGCGCGGGTCGAAAACGCCATCCAGTTCGGCGTGCGCAGGTTGGCGGGGATGCGGCTTTCCAGCAGCTTGGACTGCACCGGCTGGAACAGGCCCGCCTTGTCGGCGATCTCCAGGCGCGCCGCGTCGACGGTGATCAGCACGTCGGCCGGGCTGCTCGCGCCCTCGTTCTTGATGCGTTCGACCAGCTCTTCTTCTTTGCCGTCGAGCCGGTTGATCTTGATGCCGGTCTGCTTGGTGAAGTTGGCGTACAGCGCTTCATCGGTCTGGTAGTGGCGTGCCGAATAGATGTTGAGCACCGGCTGCGCCTGTGCGGCCGATGCGGCGGCGAAAAGGGCGATGCCCAGGGCGGAACGGAGGCTGATCATGCGAATTCCTTGCGAGAGCATTGACAGGGTTTGCGGATATTAACAGCAATGATTCTCATTTGAAGTTGCGCCTTGTCAACTCGGCCGAGCCCTGCGGGTCATGCCAGACTCCGGCTTTGCCGTTCTTCGCCGTGCCCGCCATGCTCACCGTCAACAAGCTCATCACCCAAGGCCGGGGCCTCGCGCCTGCCCTGCTCAAACGCGCCGCCTCGGTGGCGCTCGACTGGGACACGCGCCAGAAGAGCCGCTTCGACGCCGAAGACTCCCAGGGCCGCACGCTGGGCGTGTTCCTGCCGCGCGGCGCCGTGGTGCGCGGCGGCGACGTGCTGGTGGCCGAGGACGGCTCGCTGATCCGCGTCGCCGCCACGCCGCAGCCGGTGCTGGTGATTCGCCCTTGCAGCGAACACGGATCGCCGTTCGATTTGCTGCGTGCGGCCTACCACCTCGGCAACCGCCACGTGCAGCTCGAATTGCGGCCCGACCGCCTGCAGATCGAGCCGGACCACGTGCTCGCCGACATGCTGCGCCAGATGCACTTGACCGTCACCGAGGAGCTGGCGCCGTTCGAGCCCGAAGGCGGTGCGTACGCGGCAGGCGGCGGGCATGCACATGGACAGGCCCATGCGGACGGCAATGCGCACGACCATGGGCACGGGCACGGCCACAGTCACGACCACGACCATGCGCCGCAGGAGCACGGCCATGTGCACGGCCCCGGCTGCCAGCACGATCACTGAGACGCCCATGCCCCGCGTCCAGCCCGCCCCTCGGCCCACGTCGCCCGCCTCGCTTCTGCAGCTGATGTGGCTCGCCTCGCCCGCCCTGCCGGTCGGCGGATTCAGCTACTCGGAAGGCCTGGAGTCAGCGGTCGACGCCGACCTCGTCAGCGACGAAGCCACCGCGGCTCGATGGCTCGTCGATCAGCTGAATCTCGTCCTCGCTCGCAGCGAAATCGCCGTCGTCTGCAAGGCCTTCGGCGCCTGGCAGCGCGAGGACCACGCGGCCCTGGCCTCACTGAACGACTGGGTGGCGCAGACACGCGAGACCAGCGAGTCGCGCCAGCAGACGCAGCAGATGGGCCGCTCGCTCGTCGAATGGCTGAAGAACCGCGGCACCCCCGATCCTCGCGTCGCCGCCTTGGCCGCGCTCGCTCCCGCGCCGACCTGGCCCGTGGCGTTTGCGCTCGCCGCTGCGCAGACCGGCGCGCCGCTGCGCGATGCACTGCTGAGCTTCAGCTTCGGCTGGGCCGAGAACATGGTCCAGGCGGCCCTGAAGGCCGTGCCGCTCGGACAGAACGCGGGCCAGCGCATCCTCGTCCGGCTCAGCGATGCCATCCCCACCGCGGTGAGCGACGCCATGCAGCTGGCGGACAGCCAGCGCCAGGCCTTCGCGCCGATGCTCGCCATCCTCTCTGCCCAGCACGAGTCGCAGTACTCGCGCCTGTTCCGCTCCTGACCGACCGACCTGCCCACCCATGACTGCATTGCACGCGATTCCCGGCCGCACGAAAAAGCTTCCTCCCTTGCGCGTGGGCGTCGGCGGCCCCGTGGGCTCGGGCAAGACCACGCTGGTCGAGATGCTGTGCAAGACAATGCGCGCGCACTATGACCTGGTGGTCGTCACCAACGACATCTACACCAAGGAAGACCAGCGCCTGCTGACCGTCGCCGGCGCGCTCGACGCCGAACGCATCATGGGCGTGGAAACCGGTGGCTGCCCGCACACCGCCATCCGTGAAGACGCCTCGATCAACCTCGAAGCGGTGGACCGCATGCTCGCGAAGTTCCCGAACGCCGACATCGTCTTCATCGAGTCGGGCGGCGACAACCTCGCGGCCACCTTCAGCCCCGAGCTGTCGGACCTGACGATCTACGTCATCGACGTCGCCGCCGGCGAGAAGATCCCGCGCAAGGGCGGCCC
>CAJPFZ010000561.1 GCA_905339355.1 Burkholderiaceae bacterium | reverse complement strand
CTGCGTGTCGTGCACCAGGTCGCCGAGGCGCTGCAGCAAGGGCAGGTCGTCGCCGTCTTTCCGGAAGGCACGACCAGCGAAGGCCATGATCTGCTGCCCTTCCACGCCAATCTGCTGCAGGCCGCGATCTCGACCGGCACGCCGATCCAGCCGGTCGCGCTGCGCTTCAGCGACGCGAAGGATGCGGTGAGCGCGGCGGCCCCGTATGTCGGCGACACGCATCTGCTGCGCTCGTTGTGGATGGTGGTGACGGCCCACGGGTTGCGTGCCCAGCTGCTCTGGTTGCCGGCCACCGATGCCCGCCATGCCGACCGCCGGGCGCTAGCGCTCACGCTGCGCCAGCAGATTCGCGATGCGCTCGGCGTGACGGATTGACGCTCGAGCGCGAAAAAGCGCGTCTTGACGTGTCTTTTTGCCGTGCCGGGTAGCGCGGTTTGCGGGTCCAATGTCTGCAGGGACTTTTCGCCGGCAGTGCCGGCAGTTGCAGCGGGACAGCACGGCATGCAGTTGCTCAAGCTGGTGCAGAACCTTGTCAAGCTCGGCGAGCCGCTGCCTTGGAACGTGCGCGACGACCAGGGCCATCTGCTGCTGGCGCACGGGCATGTGATCGATTCCGAGGTCCAGCTGCTGCAGCTTCTGGAACGTGGCGCCTTCGTCGACGTGGAAGAGGTGAAGGCAGCGGCCAAGCGCAGTGCCGAGGCCGAGAAGACGCGCCCCGCCAATCTGTTCACGCTGTGGGAGCGGACGCTATGGCAGCTCGATCGGCTGCTACGCAGCGCCGAGGAGCCGGACTTTCCCAAGCGCGTGGAGGAACTGGCGCACCACGTGATGGTGCTGACCGACCGAGATCCCGACATCGCGATCTACCTTTGCCTGCGCCAGGATCCCAAGCGTCTGTCGATCTACGGCCTGTCGCATTCGATCCACTGCGCGTCGGTGTGCCTGCTGGCGGGGCGCCGGCTGGGCTGGGAAGCGGACAAGGTGATGACCGCACTCAAGGCCGCGCTGACGATGAACATCGCGATGTTCGAGCTGCA
>CAJPFZ010000560.1 GCA_905339355.1 Burkholderiaceae bacterium | reverse complement strand
GCGCTGATGTTTTCGACGGGCTGATTGCCTGCCAAGAGGGAAAGAACCATGACGAAGAAGGGAACCGAGACACTGGTCGGGCTGTTCGTGCTGCTCGGAATCGCCGGACTGGTGTTCCTGTCCTTGAAGGCGGCCAATCTGGCGAGCTTCGGGTCGCGCGACAGCTACACCGTGACCGCCATGTTCGACAACATCGGCGGGCTGAAGGCACGTTCGCCGGTGCGCAGCGCCGGCGTCACCGTCGGACGCGTCACCTCCATTGCGCTGGACCCCAAGACCTTCCAAGGCCTGGTGGTCATGGACCTGGACAGGGCCGTGCAGTTTCCGAAGGATTCGTCGGCCAAGATCCTGACCTCGGGGCTGCTCGGCGACCAGTACATCGGCATCGAGCCGGGCGCAGACGAGAAGAACCTGGCCGCCGGCGACGTGATCCGGCAAACGCAGTCGGCCGTGGTGCTCGAGAACCTGATCAGCCAGTTCCTTTTCAGCAAGGCTGCCGAGGGGCCACCGCCTGCTGGCAACGCCCCGGCTGGCGTCGCGCCCCCGCCCGGAGCGAAGAAATGACGTCGGCGCAACGACTGCTCGGCTGGGTCGTTCTTCTGCTCGTCTCGGGCCTGATGCAAGGCTGCTCGACGCTGGGCGCACGCACCGCCGGCGAGCGCCTCGATCCATGGGAGAAGTGGAACCGCAAGGTCTTCACCTTCAACGAAGGGCTCGATGAGAAGGTGCTCAAGCCGGTCGCCACCGGCTACAGCAACGTCGTGCCGCGCCCGGTGCGCAACGGCGTCGACAACTTCTTCGGCAACGCAGCCGATGCGTGGTCGGCGATCAACAATTTTCTGCAGGGCAAGGTGCAGAACGGCCTGCACGACGTGATCCGCTTCGGCACCAACACGGTGTTCGGGTTGGCCGGCGTGCTCGACGTGGCGACCGAGTTCGGCCTCGACCATCAATACGAGGACTTCGGCCAGACGCTGGGCCACTGGGGTGTCGGCGCGGGCGCCTACATCGTCTGGCCGGTGCTGGGCCCATCGAGCATCCGCGAGTCGCTGGCCATGCCGCTCGATCGTGCTGCCACGCCTGCGCTGGCGTTCAACGATGGGGCGGTCCAATGGGAGCTGACGGGGCTGCAGATCATCAACACACGAGCAAATCTGCTCGGCGCGAGCCGGGTGCTCGACGACATCGCACTCGACAAATACACCTTCATGCGCGACGCCTACCTCCAGCGCCGGCGCAGCCTCGTCTACGACGGCGAAGACCCGCCGCCTCCCAAGGGGCAAGCCCCGACCGCCTCGCCGGTCGAAGGTGAAGCGGAGCAGCCGACCGACAAAGCAGCCGATACTGACAAGCCGGGCGCGCCGCCGCCAGCGGCCAAGTAAATCAGGGCCAGGCCAACCGTCAAGCATTCTGAAGCGTTGGTGTCACGTCTGCTTGCGCCACGGCGGCGAACTCATGCGGCGCGCGGCGCTCCAACGGAGCGTCCACCCGCAAGGGAACCATAGAAAGGTAATCGAATGTTTTCTAGACGAGTGCTCCTGTTGGTTTCGATCGCGCTGATGTCCGCCGTGGGCGCCGTGCGTGCGCAAGCGCAGACGCCGGATGCGCTGATCAAGCAGGTGTCGACCGAGGTGCTGGAGTCGGTCAAGGCCGACAAGTCGATCAAGTCCGGGGATCTGCACAAGATCATCGCGCTGGTCGACCAGAAGGTGATGCCGCACGTGAACTTCCAGCGCATGACGTCCTCGGCGGTCGGTCGCTACTGGCGCCAGGCGACACCCGATCAGCAAAAGCGCCTGCAGGACGAATTCAAGATCCTGCTGGTGCGCACCTATTCCGGCGCGCTGGCGCAGGTGCAGGATCAGACGGTCCAGCTCAAGCCCATGCGCAGCAGCCCTGGCGACGCCGAGGTGGTCGTCAGGACCGAGGTGCGCGGCCAGGGCGATCCGATCCAGCTCGACTACCGCCTCGAAAAGGCAGCCGGCGGCTGGAAGATCTACGACGTCAACGTGATGGGTGTGTGGCTGGTCGAGAACTACCGCAACAGCTTCGCTCAGGAGATTGGTGCCAACGGCATCGATGGCCTGATCGGCAAGCTGGCCGAGCGCAACAAGAGCGCCGCCACCGCCAAGAGCTGAACGAGATGCTGCTGCTGCCGGCCAAGCTCACCAACCAGGAGGCGCGCGACGCGCTGGCGATGCTCGCGCAAGCGCTCAAGCGCGAACCCGAGGCCGATGTGGTCATCGATGCGTCGAGCCTGCAGCAGTTCGACTCCGCGGCGATCGCGGTGCTGCTCGAATGCCAGCGCCAGGCGCAGGCCTGGGGCAAAGGCTTCGCGGTTCGCCACACGCCGCCGCAGCTCGCTGCGCTCGCCAAGCTGTACGGCGTCGACGCGCTGATTCCCTTCGACGGCGCGACCGCCTGACCCTACGCCGGTTCAGGCCGGCGGCTGCGTGTATCGCTTGGCCCGCAGGTTGCGCTTGATCTCCTGCAGCATCGGGCGCAGCTCGCCGGGCAGGCGCAGCGCCACGGCCGTGGTCAGGATGTCGATCACGATCAGGTGCAGCAGGCGCGACACCATCGGGCTGTAGCGGTCGTAGTCTTCCGGGTGGTCGCAGGCCAGCAGGATCTGGTTGCTGCCCTGCGCGGTCTGCGCCAGGGGCGAGCCGCTGGCGGTGATCAGGATCGTCGTCGCGCCCTTGCGGCGAGCGATGTCGGCGGCGTCGAGCAGGTCGCGGCTGCGGCCCGAATTGCTGATGATCACGGCGCAGTCGCCCGGCTGCAGCATGGTGGCGCTCATCACCTGCACGTGGCCGTCGCTGACCGCGGCGGTGTTCACGCCCAGGCGGAAGAACTTGTGCTGCGCGTCCTGCGCCACGATGCCCGAGTTGCCGACGCCGTAGAACTCGATGCGGCGCCCCGCCTTGCCGGCCGCGGCGAGCGCCACGATGGCGCGCTCGAAGGCGTGGCTCGCGGCATCGTTGCGGTACTTCAGCAGCGCCGAGACCGCGTTGTCGATCACCTTCACGATCACGTCGGCCGGCTTGTCGTCTTCGTCGACCGAACGGTGCACGAACGGCACGCCTTCGTTCACGTTGCCGGCCAGCTTGAGCTTGAAGTCCGCCAGGCCGTCGTAGCCCACGCTGCGGCAAAAGCGTACGACGGTGGGCTTGCTCACATGCGAGCGCTCCGCCAGTTCGCTGACGGGCAGGCTAGCAAAGCTGCGCGGGTCGGCCAGAACGAGCTTGGCAACCCGTTGCTCTGCGGGTGGCAGGGCGGGTATCGAGGCCCGAATGCGGTCCAGCATGAAACGTCCCCTTCACCGCGCGCAGGCGCGGACTCCTACTGTTCTTCGGCCCACGCGAAGCCGTCTCGGGCCACCAGCGCACTCGCCGCCGCCGGCCCCCAGGTGCCTGCGGCATAGGGACGCGGGCCGCCCGAGGCCGAGTTGTCGCGGCCCCAGGCGTCGAGCACCGGCTCGACCCAGCGCCACGCCTGCTCCTGCTCGTCGCTGCGCACGAACAGGTTGAGCCGGCCGGCGATGGCGTCGAGCAGCAGCCGCTCGTAGGCACCGACCCGGTTCTCGGCAAAGGCCTTGTCGAAGTCCAGGTCGAGGAACACCGGCGTGAGCGCTTCCTGCTGGTTGGCCCCCTTGGCGGCCAGCAGGTGCAATTCCAGCCCGTCCTCCGGCTGCAGCTTGATCACCAGCTTGTTCGGCTGGTTCGCGCCCGGGAAGATGCTGTGCGGCGTGGGCCGGAAGTTGACGACGATCTGCGCGTCGCGGGCCGCCAGCCGCTTGCCGGTGCGCAGGTAGAAGGGCACGCCGGCCCAGCGCCAGTTCTCCACTTCGGTGCGCAGCGCCACGAAGGTCTCGGTCTTGCTGCCGGGCGGCACCTTCACCTCCTCGAGGTAGCCTGGCACCGCCGTACCCTCGGCAGTTCCGCGGCGGTATTGCCCGCGCACCACGTCGCGCAGCACGCTCTCGTCGGTGAAGGGCTTCAGCGAGCGCAGCACTTTCAGCTTCTCGTCGCGAATCGCGTCGGCGTCGTTGCGCGAGGGCGGCTCCATCGCCACCATCGTCAGCAGCTGCAGCGCGTGGTTCTGGATCATGTCGCGCAGCGCGCCGGTGCGATCGTAGAAGTCGCCCCGCGTGCCGACACCGAGGTCCTCGGCGAGCGTGATCTGGATGTTGGCGATGCTCTCGCGCCGCCACAGCGGCTCGAACAGCGCATTGCCGAAGCGCAGCGCCATCAGGTTCTGCACCGAGGGCTTGCCGAGGTAGTGGTCGATGCGAAAGGCC
>CAJPFZ010000559.1 GCA_905339355.1 Burkholderiaceae bacterium | reverse complement strand
CCTGCTCACGCACAGCCCGCCCGATACGCCGCAGGAGATCGCCGCACTTGCGCGCAACCAGCACCTGACGGCCGAGCGCGGCCGCGAGCCCGGGCTGCGGCTGCAGCGCGGCGACGACCAGCCGACGATCGCCGAGTGGGGGGCGCAGCTGATCGACCAATGCACGCCGATCGCGCGGGCACTTGACGCCGCCCACGGCGGCCGTGAACACGCCGACGCGCTCGACGCGGCGGCGCGGCTGCTGCACGAACCACAACGCCTGCCGTCGGCCCGGGTGCTCGACACGATGCGTGCCGCGCATGGCGGTTCGCACATCGGCTTCGTTACGGCGTGTTCGCAGCGCAGCCGGCAGCTGCTGATGCAGCGCCCGTTCGACCCGGGCGTGCAGGAGCGCTTCGAGCAGTTGGCCCGGCAGTCGCTGTTGGAGCAGCAGCGCCTCGAAAGCGGCGACACGATGCCCTTCGAGGCCTACCGCCAGCATTACCTGTCGCCCGAGCGCCTGAGGGCCTGAGGCCCGGCGCGAAGTGTGGATCGCGCCTGGGGGCGCATGATGCTCTGGCGCCGCATCGCCCTCCGTCGACAAGCTGTTGCAGCGTTTTGCACTGATCGGCGGCTCCTGGACAATGCGGGCTGTCCATTGAACCGAGGCCGCCCATGAACGAAGCCGCACCCGCGCCCGCATCTCCTCCCGACTTGCCCGACAGGTTGTCGGTCGACCCCGCCAGCCCGCACCACGTTCCCGCGGTGTTCGAACACGAGATCGGCATCCGCCTGAACGACAAGGAGCGCTTCGACGTCGAGGAGTACTGCATCAGCGAAGGCTGGGTCAAGGTGCCGGCCGGCCGGACGCTCGATCGCAAGGGGAAACCGCTGATGATCAAGCTGAGGGGCAAGGTCGAAGCGTTCTACCGATGAGCCAAGCGCCCGCCGCAGCGCGCTCGGATGCCCGTGTGCTGGACCGGCGCACGTTCTCGATCGCGCTGCTCGCGCTGACGCTCGCCGCGGCCGCCGGCGCCCAGCCCGCCGGCAAGGGGCGCGCCGACGCCGAGGCGCTCTTGCGCACCGCCGTGCCCGCGGCGCAGGGCATGCTGCGCCTGCATGGCGAGTTCATGCCGTTTGGGATCGGCATGACGAGCGCGGGTGAGGCGGTGGAGGTGGGCGAATCCAGCGAAGCGGATCCCGCAGTGGCGCAGCAGCGCACGGGCCGGCTCAGAGAGGCCCTGGCCGGGGGCCTCAAGGCCGGCCGCTATCGTGCGACCGCCTATGCCTACGAAGCGCGCATCACCGCCCCGCCCAATGAGCGACAGCGCGAGGCCATCGCCGTGGCACTGGAGCACCGCGAAGGGTATTCGGCCGTGGTCGTCATCCCCTACGAGTTCGTGAACGGCGAGGTCAGGCTTGGCGCTGCCCAGCGAATCGAACGCCACCGAGGCAAACCGGCGGCCGCTCAGCGCAAGTAGCGGGCGAGCCGATCGAGCGCTGTCGGCCCCGACCGCGCGCGTGAGTGTCAGGCGAGCGTCATCACGGCCACCCATGCCAGCCCGAGCCCTGTACTGAGCGCGCTTCGGCGCGGCAGGCGCCACAGTGACGCGAACAGGAACAGGTTGTAGGGCAAGGGAGCGAAGTGCAGCGCCACGGCCAGCGGCATCGGGACGCCTTGAGCCATCAGGCCCAGTGCCGCCATCGTGGCTGACAGGTTGATGACCGTGCCGACCCCGAGCATGTCACGCCACAACAAGACCGGCAGCGCGATCTCGCCGCGCCAGCGGCGGCTGAAGAAGTTGGTGCGATGCTCGGCGGTCATTGCAGGATGTTCACGACGAAATAGACCGCCGCCTTGACCATCGCATAGATCACCCCCGAGACCAGCGCCGTGGCGCCCGCGGCGACGCCCAGGCCGGCCACGACCCACAGGCCGTCGCGCTCGAGGATGGCCAGCGCGAGCACGCTGATCGACAGCGCGGGGAGCACGTTCCCCAGGGGAATGGGGAGGAACAGGATCAGCGCGAGCAGCAGGCACACCAGGCCGATGGCGTACTCCATTGGCGGCTGCGCCAGGTGCGCCAGGCGCGGCCGCAGCATCCTTTCGGCGCGCTGCAGCCAGGGCTCGACGCGGCGAACCAGCGCCGAGAAGTCGGCGTGCGCGATCGAGCGGTTCGCCACCACCGAGGGCAGCCACGGCGCGCGCCCCAACATCAGCTGAGCGGCGAGGAAGACCAGGGGCGCCCCGAGGATCGCCGATGTGCCCGGCGGCACCGGCAGCACGTTGGGGAAAGCGAAGATGAAGAGCAAGGCGCCGAGCGCGCGGTCGCCCAGCGCGTGCAACAGCTCGCCGATGGAGACCCGCTCGCGGCCGGTCTCCTGCGCGAGCGTGCGCAGGACGGCAGACAGCGGCTGCCCGCGTGCAGCGGATGTTGGCGTCGTCATCAAACCGCAGTTCCGGTCTCGTCTTCGGCCGCGTCCTCGGGCACGCGGCTCGCCAGCACCTTGTCGATCGTCTTGCCGTCCATGTCGACGATCTCGAAGCGCCAGCCTTCCCAGACCACGTTGTCGGCAACCCGGGGCAGGCGTCCCGTGAGCAGCATCATCATGCCACTGAGCGTGTGGTAGCGGCCGCGCTCCTCTTCGGGCACGGCGTCCAGCGCGAGCCGGTCCTTCAGTTCGGGCACCGGGATGTGGCCGTCGAGAAGCCAGCTGCCATCGTCGCGCTGCACGGCCCATGACGTCTTCGGGTCGCGCGGCCGGAACTCGCCGGTGATGGCCTCGATCAGGTCCTGCAGCGTGACGATGCCCTGCACCTCGCCGTATTCGTCGATCACGAAGGCCATGTGCACGTCGGACAGGCGGAAGTTGTCGAGCAGTTCCATGCCGGTCAGCGTCTCGGGCACGTACAACGGCTGCTGCAGCGGCTGCGCGGCGAGGTTGCGGTCGGCGTCGCGAAGCGCCCTCGACAGCCATTGCCGCGCATTGACGACCCCCAGAACGCTTTCCAGGCTGGCGCCCTTGGTCACCGGGAAGCGCGCGTGATCGCTCTCCTCGATGCGCGCGAGGTTCTGCTCGAACGGCAGGTCCACGTCGAGCGAGACGACGTCGCCGCGCGGCACCATCAGCGAGCCGATCTGGCGGTCGTCGAGGCGGAACACGTTGCGCACCATGGCGTGCTCGTGCGATTCGATGACGCCGGCCGTCGTGCCTTCGACCAGCATCGCGTGGATCTCTTCTTCGGTCACTGCGCTGGCGCCGTTGTCCTTCACGCCGAGCAGCCGCAGCAGCGCCTTGGTGGAGATCGAGAGCAGGCGAACGAAGGGCTTGGTCCCGATCGCCAGCCAGTTGATCGGGCGCGCCACCAGTCGGGCGAGCGCTTCAGGGTGTGTCTGCCCGATGCGCTTCGGAACGAGTTCGCCGACGACGATCGAGAAGTAGGTGATGACGACGACGACCAGTCCCGTCGCGCCGTAGGCGCTGTACGGCTGCGCAACCCCCAGCTCCGCCAGCCATTGCGCGAGCGGCGCCGCGAGTGCGGCCTCGCCGACGATGCCGTTGAGCACGCCGATCGAGGTGATGCCGATCTGGATCGTCGACAGGAAGCGTGTCGGATCCTCGCCCAGCTTGACCGCCGCCGCCGCCGCGTGGTCGCCCTCGTCGATGCGCTTTTGCAGCCGTGCCTTGCGCGCCGTGACCAGCGCGATCTCGGACATCGCGAACAGGCCGTTCAACAGGATCAGGGCGAAGAGTATGGCAACTTCCATGCGGTGTACCGGTGGGAATGGTCTATGGGATCAAGCCGCTGACGCGCGCGGAACATGCGGCTCGAGCCGCAGCGAATCGCGTGGCAGAAGACCTCAGCCGAGGACGGCTGGTGCGCACGGAGGCCGCTGCGCCGCTTCCAGGTACGGGGGCGCGAACGCGACCGCGACGTAGACATTCGGCTTGCCCATGCGCGGGGCACAGCTGCGCGCCATCGGACTGGCGAGGAACAGGCCCGGTTGGTCGGCAGGGTTCTCGGCGTGGGTTTGCGCCGGCTGATCGTCGAGATGGTGGTCGTCGACCGAACCATCGGCCAAGTGGTGCGGCGAGTCGCCGGCGGGTTCTTCCTGCGCCAGAACTTGCCCCTGCCACGCGAGCGACACGGCGATCTCCTGCGTTGCGAAGCCCGCCCAGACCAGGACGAGTGCAAGGAGGACGGCGACGGCCCGCGGAAACATTGGCGCGGATTGTACGGTCGGCGTATCGGTGCGACCCTCGGTGCGACCCTCTGGGAACCAGGGCGCGGCCGTTTCTCATGCCCGCGTCCGCGTTACGCTTGCCGGAGGTTGCGCGCAACCTTGACGAACTGGACGAAGCGAGGCGGCAGGATGGCGATCGGATGGCTGACAGTATTGAAGCTGGTGCCCTGGGGCGAGGTGATCAAGAACGCGCCCGTGGTCGCGGATGGCGCGAAGAAGCTCTGGGACACGGTGAGCCGCAAGCCGCCGCCTGCGGTCCACGAGGCGCCGTCGCCGGTTCCCGCGGCCGACGCGCCGCCCGTCGAGGTGCTGCAGGCGCGGCTCGCCGCGGCCGAGGCGTCGATCGCCGCGCTGCACGAACAGATGCAGGCATCGTCGACGCTGATCAAAGCGCTCGCCGAGCAGAACACCGAGCTGATCCGGCGAGTCGAGACGATCCGCGTGCGCACGCTGTGGCTGGCCGCGTTGGTGCTGGTCCTCGGCGTGGTCGCCGCGCTCGCCTGGCGCTGAGGCACGCAGCGCCGCTGTCACGCGGGCCGCAGGCGCGCGGCGAGCGCGAGCAGCTCGCGGTTGATGCGGTTGCGGTGAAGGAAGCTGTCGCGGAAATCGGCCGGCACCTGCGTGTCATGCACCTTGCGGATCCAGGCCCGACCCTCGGTGGCGCTGCGCCGGGCCGCGCTCTCGCGGCCGAGCGCTGCAAGCACCTGCGCCGACACGAGCCACATTTCCGGCATGTAGAAGCTGTCCGGCAGGTAGTGCTTGGCCAGGTGCTGCGCCGCTTCGACGTGCGGCAAGGCGCGCGCGGGCGCGTCGACCGCCAGCGCGCAGGCCGCCGCGCGCACATGGCCTGACAGCGCCACGCCGTAGCGTTCACGCGTGGTCGCCCACACCGCGAGGCTCGCGGACAAGGCCTCGCCTTCGTCCGGCGGCACGAGGCGGGTGGCAAACAGCGTCGTGATGCGGTGGTAGATGTCGTCGGCGTTGGGGATGATCCGCAGCGCTTCGCGCATCATCGGCAGGCCGTCATGCCCCATCTCGGCCTGCAGCTCGGCCTGGTGCGCGAGCCGGATCATCGCCACGCCGCGCGGCACACCGGGGCGTTCGGGTGCCAGCAGGTGCAGTGCACGCGCGGGCTGCCCCAGGTACTGGAACAGCACCACCAGGCGCTGCTCGGTCAACGCATGGTCGGAGTGCGACGCGCCGTGGGCAGCGTAGCCCTCCAGCGCTCCTTCCAGCAGTTGCAGGGCCTCGCCGTAGCGGCCGACGTCGCGCAGCCGGTGGGCCAGCGTGACCTGCATCTGCAGCACGCGCATCGACACCGCTTCGTTCGACGCCAGCGCCAGCCGGTGCGCGTGTTCGGCCGCTTGAGCCGCCTGCTGCACCAGGCCCATCTTGGCCTGCGTCGACGCGCTGTTCGACATCGTCTTCCACAGCATGTCGCTGCGGCCGGCGTGCTGCGCCGCGGCGCGTGCCGCGTCCCACGCGGGCATGGCGTCGCTCAGCCGGTTGGCGTAGTCGAGCGCGAGCGCGGTGGCTTCCCAGTATTCCCACTGCTGCGTGACGTCCGAGCGCGCACGCACCCAGGCGGCATGCGGCTCGAGCAGCGCCACCGCCTCGTCGGCGCGACGCTCGTCGCACAACGCGCCGGACATGATGATGGCGAAGCGCAGCTCGAGGTCGCTGCGCCCGAGTGCGCGTGCGCTGGCGATGGCCTGCGCTGCGAGGTCCAGCGACTCGTGCAGCTCGTAGCGTGTCATCGACAGTTCGAGCCTGGCGTCGAGCGCGAGCAGGCGCTGCTCGTCGCTCGTGGCGGCCTGCTCGACTGCCTGCACCGCGGCGCTCGCATCGGGCCCCAGGTCGTCGGCCGCCAGCGTGTGGGCGCGCCGCAGCAGGGCATCGAATCGCTCCGCGGGCCGGCCTGCCAACTCGAAGCAGCGCGCCGCCTCGGCCAGCATCGCGCATTGCTCCAGCGGGCACGAGGCATCGCGCGAGCGATCGGCCGCGGCCATGAAGGCCGTACCGGCGCGCGCCCATTCGCGCGCCTGCAGCCAGTGCTGGGCGAGCCGCGCCGGCTCGCCCCCGCGCTGCTCCAGGAAGGCGGCGATCTCCGCATGCAGCTGGCGCGCCACCGGCGCCGGCACCGACGCGAGCGCCGATTCGTAGATCAGGTCGTGCGCAAACGCGCCGTCGCGAAACACCTGCGCGGCTTCGAGCTCGGCCCAGGGGTCGGCGAGGTCGAGCGTGCGCAGCCCCAGCACCTGCGAGGCGAGCTCGATCGAGAAATCGGGCACGGCCACGGCCGCGCAACGCGCGAGCCTCACCGCGTCGGCGGACAGGTGGCCGATGCGGCGCTCGATGAGCGCATGCACGCTGGCCGCGACCGGCAGCCGCGCGGGGAGCTGTCTGCGTTCGGTCGCGCCTTCGCCGGTGTCGCCGGTATGGCCGCGCGCAAGCCAAGCCTTCAGCGTCTCCAGCAGGTACAGCGGGTTGCCGCCCGAGTGGCGCAGCAGCGTGGCGGCGTTGCCGGCGCCGTCCAGGCCTGCGATGTCGAGCGAGTCGACGATCTCCGCCACGTCCGCGAGCGTGAGCGGCTCGAGCGGCACCTGCACCGCATCGGTCTGCGCGAGCCACTCGCCGAGCAGCCGATGGCCCGTTTGCGAGACTTCGGCCGGGCGCGCCGCCACGATCCAGCGGCGCGACGACGCGGCGACGACGTACTGCAGCAGCTCGATGCTGGCCGCATCGGCGAAATGCAGATCGTCGAAGACGAAGCCGTCGAAGGGCAGGGCCGGTGCATCGAGCGCCGCGGCCACCGCGTTGAAGAAGCGCGCACGGCCGTCGCTGTCGGGCAGGACCGGCGGCTCGCCGAGTTCGGGCAGCAGCCAGGCGAGCGTGGCGCGCAGTGGTGCATCGAGCGCGCGCAAGGCTTCGCCTGGCAGGGCCCTCAGCAGGCGCGAAAAGGAGGCATAGACCACCCGCTCGTCGCCGGGGCGCGCTCCGACCACGAGCGTGCGGCCGCGTGCGCGGGCGAAGTCGCTGACCAGCCGGCTCTTGCCCATGCCGCCCTCGCCTGCGACGACGGCGACGCGGCCGGCGTCCCAGGCGTCATGCAGCGCCTGCCAGGCGGCATCGCGGCCGATGAGGCGCGGAGGGCGCAGCATGGCCGTGGGAACGCGCGCCGGCAAACGCGTGGCGAGGGCGCGAGACTGCTCG
>CAJPFZ010000558.1 GCA_905339355.1 Burkholderiaceae bacterium | reverse complement strand
AGCGGCTGCGGCCAGCGCTCGAAGAACAGCGAGGAGTACCACTGGTTGGTGGGCACCGGCCGCGCCACGCCGTCGGCACGCGGCAGCGGCGCAGGCGGCTCGCGCTCGCCGCCGGCGCGAAGGTGGGTGGTGTAGTGGCCGAGGCCGACCTTCACCTCGGCGCTGCCCGCGCCGGTGCCGCAGGAGATCAGCATGGCAGCGAGGACACAGCGGAGAACGACATCGATTTTGTACACGGTCATGCTGCGGAGCGCAGCATGCCGCGCCCGGTTTTCAAGGGACGTTGGAGGAGGGTCGGGTTGCGCTCAGGGCGTGCACTTGAGCGCGTCGGCATCCTTGGCGGCGCCGGGCACGTAGCGAACGTTCGCCACCGACAGCGCAAACGGCTTGGTAGTGAAGATCACGAGCGGCGTGTTGACGGCGGTGAACTTGGTGCCGGTGGCCTCGAAGCAGCTGAGCGGCATCTTCACCTGGAGCTTCTTCTCCAGCGGCGCGGTCTTGTAGAAGTTGGTCATGTCGACCACGCCGAGGCAGGGGTAGCGGCAGTCGACACGCATCGTGACCTGGTCTTCGGGATGCTTGTGCACCACGGCGTCGAACACCATCGCGGCGTTGGCGTCGAGGTAGTCGAGCATGTCGTTGGCCGTCTTGGACTGCAGGTGGAATTGGCCGAGGCCGCCGGTCCAGGTGAACTTCGCGCCCGGGGCACCATCCACCGTGGCCGGCTGCACCTTGATCGCGCCCGCATCGAGCGGCGCGGTGCCGTTCTGCGGCACGGTGGTGGAGAAGTTGGCTGGCGTGCCGAGGAACAGCGCGTAGGGCGCGACGGCGCCCTTGTCGCCATAGAACATGGCCACCGGCAGCTTGTCGCCGGCTGCGGGCGCGGCGGCCACGGGCTTGGCCGGCGCCGCTGCGACCGGTGCAGGTGCGGGCGTGCTGGCAGCCGGCTTGTCGCCGCCGGTGCTGGCACAGCCGGCGAGGGCCGCGGCCAACGCGGCCGCGAGCAGCGCCGGCAGTGATGCCGGCGAGGTGAAACGAGGCATGTCGATCTCCTGTGTTGTGAGGGCCGCGAACGCACACGGGCGTGTCGTGTCCGTGTCGCGCCGAAGGCAGGGGCAAGGATACTGAAACCGCTTTCACGACGCCATCAGGGAGAACGCGCATGGGCGATGCTCGTTCACGAGGAGGCACGCAGGACGCGATTTGCGCTTAAGCTCCGGCCTCGGCGAATGCGCTTTCGCCGCCTTCTTGTCCGGGGTGTCTCCCGGTGATTCAGCATCTATTCCTCCCGCATCGAACCGCATGGCACGCCACTCCGAACCCGCCGCGCCCCAGGAGATCGTCACGCTCGCCATGGTCGCGGAGACCGCGGGTGTCTCGCCCAGCACGGTGTCTCGCATCCTGACCGGCCACGCGCGCGTCAGCGACGACAAGCGGCGCGCGGTCGAGGAGGCGATCGCACGGCTCAACTACCAGCCCAACGTGCTCGCGCGCGGCCTCGCGCAAGGGCGCACGCTGAGCATCGGCGTGCTCACGCAGGACATCAACAGCCCCTTCTACGGCGAAGCGCTGCGCGGCATCGAAGACGAGCTGGTGGGCACCGGCATCGTGCCGCTGTTCGTGAGCGGCCACTGGAACCTGCAGGACGAGATCGAGCGCATGCAGCACCTGCTGAGTCGGCGCGTGGATGGTGTGATCGTGCTCACGGGGCGGCTGACCGACGAGCAGATCCGCGAGTACGCGCGGCGCGTGCCGATCGTCGTGGCCGGGCGAACGATGAAGGGCCACAACATCGCGAGCATGCGCGTCGACGATTTCAAAGGCGCGCACCGCGCGACGCAGCACCTGATCGAACTCGGCCATCGCCGAATCGCGCACATCGCCGGCCCGCAGGACCACGCCGATTCGGTGGAACGCCTGAAGGGCTACCGCAAGGCGCTCGAGGAGGCCGGCATTCCCTTCGATCCCAAGCTCGTGGTCTACGCCGACTTCCACGAGCCGAGCGGTGTGCTCGCGATCAACCAGCTGCTGGAGGCGCGCCAGAGTTTCAGCGCGGTGTTCGCGTCGAACGACCAGACCGCCTACGGTGCGCGCCTCGCGCTGTACCAGCGCAACATCCGCGTGCCCGAAGACGTGTCGCTGATCGGCTTCGACGACCTGCCGGGCTCGCGCTACGTGATCCCGCCGCTGTCGACGATCCACCAGCCGGTCTACGAACTCGGGCAGGCGGCCGCGCGCGTGCTGCTCAAGCTGATCGAGGGCGGCAAGAGCCGCGTCTCGCTGCCGGAGCCGCAACTCGTGGCGCGTGAGTCGACACGGCGCCTGAGACCCTGAGCTTCGGCGCAGGACGCATGCGGATGAACGCGCCGCTCGACGACAAGCCGGAGGGTTTTCAGGCGGTGAGCCGCGCCTTGGCGGCGCTTGGCCACCCGCATGCGCCGCGCTTTCTCGACGCGGCGGCGCGCACCGCGCAGCAAGCGGCCGACCTCTTGGGTGTGTCGGTGGGGCAGATCGCCAAGAGCGTGATCTTCCGCCGCCGCAGCGACGAGGCGGCGGTGCTGGTGGTGACCTCGGGCGACAAGCGCGTCGACGAGAAGAAGGTGGCCGCGCTGGTCGGGCCGGTCGGCCGGGCCGATGCCGAGTTCGTCAAGGCCAAGACGGGCTTCTCGATCGGCGGCGTGGCACCGCTCGCGCACAGCACGCCGCCGGTCACGCTGATCGACCGCGAGCTGTTCCGCTTCGCCGAGATCTGGGCGGCGGCGGGGCACCCGCACGGCGTGTTCATGCTCAGCCCGCAGCAGCTCGAGGCGATGACGAAGGCGCCGGTGGCGGATGTGGTGGCGGGCTGAGGCGGGGGCAATGTCCGCGCACCGGCAATCGCTCGCACGTGCAGCGAGAATCGCTGCGATGTCAGACATCACTGTGCCGGTTCCCAGCCCCTGCACCAGCGTGTGCCGCATGAGCGAGCGCACCGGCTGGTGCGAAGGCTGTTTCCGCACGATCGGCGAGATCGCCGCCTGGTCCGTCATGGACGACGCCGAGAAGCGCGCCGTGTGGCGCCTGCTCGCTGAACGGCGCGGCGCATCCACACCTCCACAGAGCCTGCCATGAAACACCTGCGCTTCTACTTCGATCCGGTGTCGCCTTTTGCCTACCTGGCATTCGAGCGGCTGCCGCAGGCGCTCGAGGGGCTGTCGTTCAGCGTCGACTACCAGCCGGTCCTGTTCGCCGGGCTGCTCGCGCACTGGGGGCAAAAGGGACCGGCGGAGATCGAGCCCAAGCGGGCCTGGACCTTCCGCCACGTGAGCTGGCTGGCCCATCACCACGGCATCGACCTGCAAACACCCGCACAGCATCCCTTCAACCCGCTCGCGCTGCTGCGCCTCGCGCTCGCCAGCGCCCCCGAGGGCATGACACCGAGCCGCCACGTGTGCGAGCAGATCTTTCGCCATGTCTGGGTCGGCGGCGAGGACGCCAACGACCCGAATCGGCTGGCCGCGCTGACGCAGCGTCTCGCACCCAGGCTCGATCCCCACGGCGACGAGGTCAAGCAGGCCCTGAGGCAGTCGACCGCGCAGGCCGTTGCCGCCGGCGTGTTCGGTGTGCCCACCATCGAGGTCGACGGCCGGCACTTCTGGGGCGTCGATTCGCTGGAGATGCTCGCTGCATACCTGCGCGGCGATGCATGGTTCGACGGCCGCGCGTGGGACGCGGCCGCGATCGCACCACCCGGCGTTCAGCGCCGGCCTTGATCGCAGCGCTTCACGTCCAGGCTGCGTCGATCAGCCGCAGCTGCCGCCGCCGCAGTGCGATATCGCCACCTCGGGCAGCGGCCCGGTCGCCTTGCCGGTCGCCGGATCGAAGCCGACCTGGCTGAGGTGATGCGCCAGCGCGGCGTCCATCGTCTTTGCATGCTGCACGAACCAGTCCACCAGCTCGCCGGCGAGGATGCCCATCGGCTCCCAGCGGTTCTCGGTGCGGCCGATGCGCAGCACCTCGCGCATCACCTTGAGCACCATCTCGTGCTGGGCGGTGTGGCAGTTCTCCGGCGCGAACCCGGTGGCGCGCATCCACCGCTGTTCGCCGGCGAAATGCTCGACGGTGTGCTCCAGCAGGCGCTCGAAAGCCGCGAGTCCGGTCCTGGAATCGCCGGCGTCGAGGGCGAAGCGCGCTGCCGCCAGAAGCTCGACGAATTCCTGGTGCGTTTGGTCCATCTGCGGCTGGTCCAGGCGCAGCTCATCGGTCCAGACAAGTTGGTTCATCGGTCGGGTGAGACAGCTGAAGAAGAAGCGCAGCCTACCCAGCAGGGCCGCGCCGCGTCTTTGAGCTGCCGCAAAAGGCGGTCGAAGGGGAGGCGCGGGAACGCTGCGCACGCACGCGCCATCCAATCGCCATGAGCACGCCGCAGGGACACCCCATGAGCCAGCCCCTGAGCCCCAACGGCGCCGCGACTGCGGCGTTAGCCGGCGAGCTGCCGGACGACCTGGCGGTGGCGCACCTCGTCGCGGCGGGCGACCGCACGGCCTTCGAGCGATTGATGCGGCGCAACAACCGCCGGCTGTACCGCCTCGCACGGGCCACGCTGCGCGACGATGCCGAGGCGGAGGATGCCCTCCAGGACGCCTATCTGTCCGCCTATCGGGCGATGGGCAGCTTCCGCGGAGAGTCGACGCTCGCGACCTGGCTGTCGCGCATGGTGCTCAACGAATGCCTCGGCCGCCTGCGCAAGAACGCGCGGCGTCAGAACGTGGTGCCGATGGTCTCGAACGACGAGCTGGACGAAGCCGCCAGCGACGACGAGCGCAGTTTTCCGGACAGGCTCGCCGCGCGCGGCGAGATCCGTGCTCTTCTCGAACGCAAGCTCGACCAGCTGCCCGAGGACTTCCGAGTCGTGTTCGTCCTGCGTGCGGTCGAGGAACTCAGCGTCGAGGAAACCGCGGATTCGCTCGGCATTCCCGAGGCCACGGTGCGCAGCCGCCACTTCCGCGCGCGCAGCCTGCTGCGCGAATCGCTGGCCCGGGAGTTCGACGTCGCCGAGCGGGATCTCTACGACTTCGGCGGCGCGCATTGCGACCGCATCGTCGTGCGCGTCGTTGCCATGCTTCAAAGCGACAAGTAGTGGCGTTGCCGGAACGCCGGCGCCGCTCGCTGCATCTGGTCCCGTATCGATTGAAACGAAACGGAGCTCACCGATGTTTGCAGTACGAACGGCAATGATGATGGGCGTGGCGGCCGCGGCGCTGGCCGGCTGCGGTGGTTCAGGCGACGACGACGAGGCCGCGCTCATCGCACGGGGCAAGCAGATCTTCCGCTACGACACCTTCGGCGACGAAGCAAAGTGGACCGACACGCTGCGCATGCACGAGGTGATCGCCGCCGCGGTCGATCCCACGACGGCGCTCGCGGTCGGGCTCAAGGTCGATGCCGACGCGCTGCCGCAGGCGGTCAAGGACGGCATTGCCAATGGCAGCGTGGACCTGACGAACCCCGCCACCACCGTGGCGTTGCTCAAGCTCGATGCGGTGGTCGGCATGAAGGCAACGGTCGAGACAGTCAACGGCGTGGACGAGCTGCGCCGCGTTGGCGTCACCTGCGCGCTGTGCCATTCGACGGTGGACGATTCCTTCGCGCCGGGCATCGGCCGGCGGCTGGACGGCTGGGCCAACCGCGATCTCGATCCGGGCGCCATCATCGCGCTCTCGCCGGCCGTGG
>CAJPFZ010000557.1 GCA_905339355.1 Burkholderiaceae bacterium | reverse complement strand
CAGGCACGCTGGGGCAACACCACGTACGCATGGAGCGGGTGGTCCATCGACAACCCGTCGAACAACTACTACTACTCGTTCCTCGAGGCGACGATGCTGCTGGGCCTCGCGACCCACGGCGAGAACAGTCAGGCGCAGGGGTGGATCGACCGCTTCCGCACGGCCAAGCTGGGCGGGCAGTTGTTCCCGACCTTCACCCGCGACCTGACCGGCGGCGGCTCGCGCGAAGGCACGGGCTATGGCGTGGCGATGAAGAACCTGTTCCGCCTGTACGACTGGTGGGAGCGCTCGACCACCGAGCGAATCGCTCCTCTGACGCCGCACACGCTGGCTTCGCTGCACCACATGATGCACGGCATCGTCCCCACGCTAGATCGCTTGGCGCCCACCGGCGACCATGCACGCGACGAGACGGCGGCCCTGTTCGACTACCACCGCGACTACCTGCAGGTGCTGATGCGCCTGTTCCCGGCCGACCGGGCCTCGGCCGTCGCGAAGTCGCTGCTGGCGCAATCCTCGGTGCCGAGGATGTCCAGCAGCTTCATGTACTACAGCGACTTCCTCTACGACCACACGGATCTGCCGAGCCAGCCTTTGTCGTCCCTCTCGACGGCTTACTGGGGCAGCGGCACAGGGCAGTTCTCGATGCGTTCTTCCTGGGCGCGAGATGCCGCCTACGCCAACTTCATCTGCGGGCCGTACTCCGAAAGCCATGCGCACCATGACCAGGGCAGCTTCGTGCTCTTCAAGGGCAGCTGGCTCGCCTACGACGCCAACATCGACTCCGCCTCGGGCATCGAGCAGGGCGAGGCGTTGCACAACCTGGTGCGCATCGAGCAGAACGGCACCACGGTGACGCAGGTGGAGAGTGCGCCGCCGTGCCAGATGCTGGCGCTGGCCAACACGCCCGACTTCGCCTATGGCGTGGCCCGCGTCACGCCGATCTACAACGGCAAGGCGGCAGTCGGCAAGGTGGAGCGCGAGTTCCTCTTCGTCAAGCCCAGCACCTTCGTGGTGCTGGACCGTGCGCAGTCCATCGGCACGGGAACGCGCCGCGTGTGGACGATGAACCTGCCGGCCGCACCGGTCGTCAACGGCGACCGCTTCACGCTGACGCGCGGTGCCAATCGGCTCGACGTGCTGCGCATCGCACCGGCCGGGCTGACCACGCAGGTCAGGTCCTGGCCCACCCTCAACGCCGGCATTCGCGCCGGCGTCAGGATCGACGTCGCGGACGGTGCCGGCGACACCTCGGTGTTCCTCCACGTGCTCGGTACCGACGGCTCGGTGACGAACGCCGTGCGGGCGGACGCGAGCGGTCAGACCGGCACGACGATGAGCCTGGCGGACGGTCGAACCGTGCACGTGCGATTCAGCAACCTGGGAACCGGCGGGACCATCGAGATCCGCAGCGCGTCGGGCGCCGTGCTGCTGAGCCGGACGCTGCCGACGACGGTCCAGGCGCCTCCGCTGTACGCCAACTAGGGACGAGACCTACATCGGGTCCAGTCGCAGACCCGATGCCTTCCATCGCGGCAGCAGGCGACGCAACGCGTCGCCTGCGGTGCTGCCGTCATCGTGGAACAGCAATATGTCGCCGGGGCCGACCTTGGTTTGCGCGAGCCGGGCGACCACCTGGTCGGGCCCGAGCGAGTAGTCCAGGCTGTCGATCGACCACAGCACGATGGGCTGCCGGTGCCTCAGGCCGTGCAGGATCGTCGTGATCGTGGCACGGCCGTGGGGCGGGCGGATCAGCTGCCGCACCTTGCCGTTGAAGCGCGCCAGCACGCTGTCGGCCTGCTCGATCTCGCGTATCTGCTCGCGCGACGGC
>CAJPFZ010000556.1 GCA_905339355.1 Burkholderiaceae bacterium | reverse complement strand
TGGCCCCAACCCTGCGCGAGCGCCATGTCGCCCACCGCGCGTTCGAGCTTGCAGATGGCGAGCGATTCGTCGTAGCCGGCGCGGTTGCACGCCGTCTCGCAAGGATGGTGGCAGATGCGGCCCGCCACCGCAGGGAACGGGTTGTGGCGCGTGAGCACCTCCCATGCACCACGGAAGTTGCGTTCGCGCGCCAGGCCGATCCACTCGGCGATGTCGCCGTTGACGGGGCAGGCCTGGTGGCATGGCGACGGCGCCTGGATGTAGTGCGGCAAGGCCGAGCGCCAAGTGCCGGTCTTCACCGCCTCGGTGCTGCCGGTGGTCCAGGTCGTCGGGATGGGGTGCGGTGCGTTCATTGGGTGACCTCCGCGCTGCGCGCTTCGGTATTCGCCTTGGGGGTGGCCCGGCGGCTCATGCTGCCGCCTTCTGCAGTTGGGCCTGCACGTCGCGATAGCCCTCGGTGCAGGCCATCACGTTCTCGGCCTGCAGCTTGGGCGACTCTTGGAGCAGCAGGCGTTCGAGCACGGCGAGCGGCGGGTCACCGACCGCGCAGGCGAGCGCACCGAGCAGTGCCGAGTTGACGATGCGCCCGAGCCCGCAGCGGCGCGAGATGGAGAGGCCGTCGACGGGAATCACGCGGTAGCCGGGCAACACGGCCGCGAACTCCGCCGTGGAACGCGCCGAGTTCACGACGATCAGGGTTCTCGCGTGGGCAGCGGCGAGCAGCTTGCCTTCGAGCAGGCTCGCGTCGAAGCAGAGGATCGCGTCGGCCTTCTCGATGTCGCAGCGCAGGCGCACCGGACGGTCGTCGACGCGGATGAACGAACTCACCGGGGTGCCGCGCCGCGCGCCGCCGTAGCTCGCGAAGGCCTGCACCTGTCGGCCCTCGGCGAAGTACGCCATCGCGAGCAGGTTGCCCGCCGTCTGCGCACCCTGGCCGCCTCGGCCCTGGATGATGATCTGAAGCACGTCGTTGTCTCCTTTGGCACGGCAGCCCGGCCGGATGCGGCCGCGCGTTGCGCCTATCGCTTCAAGGACTCGAAACCCGCCGATCTTTTGGATGCCGCGGTGCGATTCGGGTCGCAGTCTTGGCACCGCGGCCGGAAATTGCTTTGTGGCAGATCAAGTTGGTACGGCGGCTGCGGGTGAACACCGAGGCCATCAAGATCCCCCTCATCCCAGCCGCGGCGTAGGCAGCACCGCGGTCGCTTCGAGTTCGATCTTCCCGGGGCTGTCGAGCAGGTCCGAAACGAAGATCATGCTCATCGCCGGATAGTGTTCGCCCATGTGGCGCCGCCAGATGGCACCGAGCTCGCGGCGCGCGGCGAGATAGGCCGGCTTGTCGCAGCAGTAGGCGGTCATGCGGCAGATGTGCCGCGCCTCGCCGCCCGCCTCGGCGAGCACCGCCAGCACGTTGGCCAGCGCCTGGTCGAACTGCGGCGCGAGCTGGTCGGAGTGGAAGATCTGCTGCGCGTCCCAGCCGACCTGGCCTGCGATGAAGACGATGCGCCCGGCATTCACTTCGATGCCGTTGGCGTAGCCGATGGGCGGCGCCCAGCCGGCGGGTAGCAGGTGACGCGTGCTGCTCATGCCGGCCTCAATCGATGTAGCGCGGCGGATCGGGATCGTTCGCCCAATCGCTGTCGGGCTGCGGCACCTTCGCGAGCCAGGCCTTCACCAGTTCGACGTGTTCGGCCTCCTCGGCCTGCATCTCGAGCGCAGCGTGGCGCACCGGCTCGCTGGTGGTGAGCTTCGCGAGTTCGCCGAAGAAGGCCTCCGCCCGCATCTCGGCCGCCAGCGCGAGCTGCAGCGCATGCCATGGCTGCATCAGGTAGTGCACTTCGTCGAACGGCACCGTCTCGGGCGATTCGAAGTCCGGCCAGCAGCGCACCGTCGGCACCGGCGGCGCCGTGTCGCTCCACCCCATCTGGCTGCGGATGCTCTGCGCATGCTTGGCCTCGACGCCGGCGAGCGTGCGGAACAGCGCCGCCACCGGGCCGTTGTTGTGCGTTTCCAGCACGTCGGAGAACTCGCCATAGCGCTCCGCGGCTTCGCACTCCATGGCGAGCGCCTGGGCCATGAACTCCTCCAGCGTGGCGGGCGGCGTGATGCTCACAGTGCGAACTCCGCTTCGAGTTCCTCCACAGAGCAGCGCGCCGAGGCTCCGCCCACGGGGTACGGCTTGCGGTCGCCGGCGAACAGCACGCCGATGTTGAAGCCGTCGTCGGTCATGATGCGGCGCGCCGCGCGCGCCGGGTCGTCGGTCGGCTCGACTGCGGCCGGGTGCACCAGGTTCTTCCAGTCCTTCTGCTCGGGGCGGAAGGTGACGCACGGGCTCAGGATCTCGACGAACGAGAAGCCCGGGTGGCGGATCGCCTGCGCGAGGATGTCGGCCGTGCCGTTCGGGTCGCCCGAG
>CAJPFZ010000555.1 GCA_905339355.1 Burkholderiaceae bacterium | reverse complement strand
ACTTCGTGCTGGGGGCGCTGGCGAGCGGCTTCCTGCTCTACGGCCTGTCGATGATGTACGGCGCCACCGGATCGCTGGAAATCGGCGAAGTGTTCAAGGCGATCGGCACCGGCCAGATCAACAAGACGGTGCTGGTCTTCGGCGTGGTCTTCATCGTCGCCGGCCTCGGCTTCAAGCTCGGCACGGTGCCGTTCCACATGTGGGTGCCCGACGTCTATCAGGGTGCGCCGACCGCGATCACGCTGCTGATCGGCGGGGCGCCGGAGTTCGCCGCCTTCGCGATCACCATCCGCCTGCTGGTCGAGGGTCTGCTCGGCCTGGCGGTTGACTGGCAGCAAATGTTGATCGTGCTATCGGTCGGTTCGCTCGCGCTCGGCAACCTC
This sequence comes from Burkholderiaceae bacterium, assembly GCA_905339355.1. Lineage (GTDB taxonomy): Bacteria > Pseudomonadota > Gammaproteobacteria > Burkholderiales > Burkholderiaceae_C > Albitalea. The sequence goes on along the minus strand of CAJPFZ010000555.1, from coordinate 2,401 downwards.
GCGGCCATCGCGCAGACCAACCTGAAGCGCATGCTGGCCTATTCGACCATCGGCCAGATGGGCTTCATGCTGCTGGGTTTGTGCTCAGGCGTGGTCAACGGCAATACGCTGTCGGCCGCCAACGCGTACAGCTCGTCGATGTTCTACATCGTCACCTACGTTCTCACGACCCTGGGCACCTTCGGCGTGATCCTGCTGCTGTCGCGAGAAGGCTTCGAGTCTGAACAGATCGAAGACTTCAAGGGGCTGGCGCGCCGCAGCCCCTGGTATGCCGGCGTGATGGCCATCTTCATGTTCTCGCTCGCCGGCCTCCCGCCGACGGTGGGCTTCTACGCCAAGCTTGCGGTGCTGCAGTCGCTGGTCTCGACCAACGTGCCGGGGTACATCTGGCTCGCGATCATCGCGGTGCTGCTGTCGCTGGTCGGGGCGTTCTACTACATCCGCCTGGTCAAGGTGATGTACTTCGACGAGCCCACAGACACCTCGCCCATCGTCGCGGGCGGTGACGTGCGGGCCCTGCTGTCGCTCAACGGCGCGGCCGTGCTGCTGTTCGGCCTGCTGCCCGGCGGGCTGATGGCCTTGTGCGCGCAAGCCATCGTGAAGGCCCTCGGGACTTGATGACCTCATCGGCCGCGGTCTGGCTGGTGATCCTCGTGGCTGCCGTGGCGGCCAACCTGCCGTTCGTGAACGAGCGGCTGTTCGTCGTCGGCCCCCGTCGCGCGCCCAAGCACCTTGGCTGGCGCGTACTCGAACTGATCGTGTTCTGGATCATCACGCTCGCCGTCGGTTTCGCGCTGGAAGCGAACATCGGTCAGAACCAGACGCAAGGCTGGCAGTTCTATGCGGCGTTCGCTTGCATGTTCCTCACGCTTGCATTCCCTGGCTTCATCTGGCGCTACCTGAGGCGTCATCCGCGATGAGCGACCGGCAAGACGGCGACGCGCATCTGCGCGAGAGCCCACTCGATACCGAGCAGGTCTTCGCTGGCCGCCTGCTCGACGTGCGGCGCGATCACGTGCGCCTGCCCAACGGCGACACCGCGACCCGCGAATACATCGTCCATCCCGGCGCCGTGATGATCGTCCCCATGCTGGACGATGGCCGGCTGGTCGTCGAGCGGCAGTTCCGCTATCCGTTGGCGCGCGTCATGCTTGAATTCCCGGCGGGCAAGCTGGAAACCGGCGAACCGGTGCTGCAGTGCGCCATTCGCGAGCTGGCCGAGGAAACCGGCTACCGTGCGGCCGAATGGGCGAGAGCCGGCATCCTGCACAACGCGATCGCCTATTCGAACGAGGGCATCGAAGTCTGGTTCGCTCGCGGCCTCACGCCGGGAGCGCAACTGCTTGACGACGGCGAGTTTCTCGATGTCGAGACGGCGACTCTCGATGAACTGCTCGCCGCCGCACAGCGTGGCGACCTGACCGACGCGAAGACCTTGATCGGCCTGATGTGGTTGCAGAATTGGCGCTCCGGCCGCTGGACGCTGGAGTGGCAACCGGCAGGCTGATGCGCGGCTGCGCATAATGCAGGCATGAAAGTCCTGGACCTTCGCTGCCTGCAAGATCATCGGTTCGAGGGCTGGTTCGCATCCGAAGACGACTTTCGATCGCAATCGGCGCAGCTCCTGATCGAGTGCCCCTGCTGTGGCGACACGTCCATCAGCCGGCTGCCGTCGGCCCCGCGTCTGAACGTCTCGGGCGCGCGCGAGCCGCAAGCCGCGCCCACGGCTGCTGCCGACGGCAGCAAGGCTCCTGTCGAGATGACGATGCAGGCGGCATGGTTGCGCGCCGTGCAGCACGTGCTGAGCCACACCGTCGACGTGGGCGAGCGTTTCGCAGAGGAGGCACGCCGCATCCACTACGGCGAGGCCGACGAACGCGCGATCCGCGGACGCGCGACACGCGACGAGGCCGAGGCGCTGCGCGAAGAGGGCATCGACGTGATGTCGCTGCCGGTGCCGCAGGCGCTCAAGGGGCCCGTGCAGTAGCTACAGCAGCCGTCCCGGATTCATCAGGTTCTGCGGGTCCAGCGCCGCCTTGATCGCGCGCATCATGGACAACGCCACCGGCGACTTGCGCTGCGCGAGTTCGTCGCGCTTGAGTTCCCCGATGCCGTGCTCGGCCGAGATCGATCCGTCGTGTGCCGACACGGCGTCGTAGACCAGCCGGTTGACCGCAGCTTCGCGGTCCTTCAGGAACTGCGCTGCGTCGGCGCCCTCGGGCGCCTGCACGTTGTAGTGCAGGTTGCCGTCGCCGAGATGGCCGAAGTTGACGAGGCGCACGCCGGGGAACGCCGCGTGCAGTGCCGCGTCCGTGCTCTGCACGAAGCCGGGGATGCGTGACACCGGCAGCGCGATGTCATGCTTGATGTTCAATCCCTCCTCGGCCTGCGCGAGCGGGAT
>CAJPFZ010000554.1 GCA_905339355.1 Burkholderiaceae bacterium | reverse complement strand
GACCACATTCTCAGCAAGGTGCCGGCGACGCGAGACGCGATTCTCGAAGGCGGCGACAGCGTGACCGCCCTCGCGCTCGAGTCGTTCTGAGCCACTGACGCCCGCTCGCCCTGTCGCAGCGGTGACTGTGGACACCCGGTGTGCTGAGCACACTGGGTGCCTGCCGCGCCTTCTTCCCCGGAGAATTCCTGTGCCGATGCCGCCCGTCCTTGCGAACCTGCCGCTTCCGATCATTGGTTCGCCGCTGTTCATCATCAGCAACCCGCGGCTCGTCATCGAGCAGTGCAAGGCCGGCGTCGTCGGCTCGATGCCGGCGCTCAATGCGCGTCCGGCTTCGCAGCTCGACGAGTGGTTGGCGGAGATCACCGAAACGCTCGCCGCCTACAACCGGGCGCACCCGGACAAGCCCGCGGCGCCGTTTGCCATCAACCAGATCGTGCACAAGAGCAACGACCGGCTGCAGCACGACATGGAGCTGTGCGCCAAGTACAAGGTGCCCATCGTCATCACGTCGCTGGGCGCGCGCACCGACGTCAACGACGCGGTGCACGGCTGGGGTGGCGTGGTGTTGCACGACATCATCAACAACAGCTTCGCGAAGAAGGCGATCGAGAAGGGCGCCGACGGCCTGATCGCGGTTGCGGCCGGCGCTGGCGGCCACGCCGGGGTGAAGAGCCCGTTTGCGCTGGTGCAGGAGATCCGCGAGTGGTTCGACGGCCCGATCGCCTTGTCGGGCGCCATCGCAAGCGGCGGCGCGGTGCTGGCCGCGCGCGCGATGGGCGCCGACTTCGCCTATATCGGCTCGGCCTTCATCGCCACCGAGGAGGCACGTGCGTCCGACGGCTACAAGCAGATGATCGTCGAGAGTTCGAGCGACGACATCATCTACAGCAACCTCTTCACCGGCGTGCACGGCAACTACCTGAAAGGCTCGATCCGGGCTGCCGGTCTGGACCCCGAGAAGCTGCCCGAAAGCGACCCGAGCGCGATGAACTTCGGCGGCGACGCGAAGAAGGCGTGGAAGGACATCTGGGGCTGCGGGCAGGGCATCGGCATCGTCAAGGAAGTCGTGCCCGCGCGCGTGCTGATCGCCCGGCTGGTGCGCGAATACGAGGCCGCCCGCAAGGCCCTCGCCCTGTCATGAAGAACAAGAGTGTTACAGTGCGCCCCGTGACTTAAACAGGTCCTTCCCGTCCCCTTTTCTGGAAACAGACAAGGCGGGTCGCAATCCGCCAACCGGTCAAGCCGAGCCGCGGAAGGTTGATCAACCCACTATCGCGCCGGAAACCGGTGCACGAGGTGAGCGAGATGATGCAGGAATACAGGTCGAATTCGTACCTGTTCGGGGGCAATGCACCCTACGTCGAGGAGATGTACGAACAGTACCTCGACAACCCGGGCTCGGTGCCCGACAACTGGCGCTCGTATTTCGACGCCCTCCAGAACGTACCCGCCGTCGATGGCTCCGAGAACCGCGACGTGCCGCACGCACCGGTCATCGAATCCTTCGCGCAGCGTGCCAAGGCCAACGCATTCGCCGCCAAGGCGAGCAGCGCCGACCTCGCCGTCGCGCGCAAGCAAGTCCACGTCCAGTCGCTGATCGCCGCCTACCGCTTCCTCGGCTCGCGCTGGGCCGACCTCGATCCGCTCAAGCGCCAGGAGCGCCCGAAGATCCCCGAACTGGAGCCGGCGTTCTACGACCTGACCGAGTCCGACATGGACATCACGTTCAGTGCGACGAACACCTACTTCACCACCGCCGAGAACATGACGCTGCGCGAAATCGTGCAGGCGTTGCGCGAGACCTACTGCGGCTCGATCGGCGCCGAGTACATGCACGTCACCGAGCCGACCGAGAAACGCTGGTGGCAGCAGCGCCTGGAGTCCATTCGCTCCAAGCCCAGCTACACGAAGGAGCAGAAGGTCCACATCCTCGGGCGCCTGACGGCCGCCGAGGGCCTGGAGCGCTACCTGCACACCAAGTACGTCGGCCAGAAGCGCTTCTCGCTCGAAGGCGGAGAGAGCTTCATCGCCTCGATGGACGAGCTGGTGCAGCGCAGCGGCGCGAGCGGCGTGCAGGAGATCGTCATCGGCATGGCCCACCGCGGCCGCCTCAACGTGCTCGTCAACACGCTGGGCAAGGCCCCGGCCGACCTGTTCTCCGAGTTCGACCACACGGCGCCCGAGCATCTGCCGTCGGGCGACGTGAAGTACCACCAGGGCTTTTCCAGCGACGTCACCACCGGGGGCGGCCCGGTGCACCTGAGCCTCGCCTTCAATCCCTCGCACCTGGAGATCGTCAACCCGGTGGTCGAGGGCTCGGTCAAGGCCCGCCTGGACCGCCGCGGCGACAAGCAAGGCGACTCGGTGCTGCCGATCCTCGTGCATGGCGACGCGGCGTTCGCCGGCCAGGGCGTCGTGATGGAGACGCTGGCGCTGGCGCAGACCCGCGGCTACTCCACCGGCGGCACGGTGCATCTCGTCATCAACAACCAGATCGGCTTCACCACCAGCGACCCGCGCGACACACGCTCGACGCTGTACTGCACCGACGTCGTCAAGATGATCGAGGCGCCGGTGCTGCACGTGAACGGCGACGATCCCGAGGCGGTCGTGCTGTGCACGCAACTCGCGCTCGACTACCGGCAGGAGTTCAACAAGGACGTCGTCGTCGACATCGTGTGCTTCCGCAAGCTCGGCCACAACGAGCAGGACACGCCGGCGCTGACGCAGCCGCTGATGTACAAGAAGATCGGCCAGCATCCCGGCACGCGCAAGCTCTACGCCGACAAGCTGGTGGCCCAGGGCGTGCTGCCGCCGGAGGGCCCGGACGAAATGGCCAAGGATTTCCGCGCCGCGATGGACGCCGGCAAGCACACGCGCGACCCGGTGCTCACCAACTACAAGAGCAAGTACGCCGTCGACTGGACGCCCTTCCTCGGCAAGAAGTGGACCGACGCGGCCGACACCGCGCTGCCGCTCGCGGAGATCAAGCGGCTGGCCGAACGCATCACGACGCTGCCGCCCAACTTCAAGGCGCACCCGCTGGTCGAGAAGGTCATCGCCGACCGCGCCGCCATGGGCCGCGGCGAGCTCAACGTCGACTGGGGCATGGGCGAGCATCTCGCATACGCGTCGCTGGTGGCGAGCGGCTATGCGGTGCGGCTGTCCGGCGAAGACTGCGGCCGCGGCACCTTCACCCACCGCCATGCGGTGCTGCACGACCAGAAGCGCGAGAAGTGGGACGAGGGCACGTACATCCCGCTGTGCAACGTGGCGGAGAACCAGGCGCCGTTCGTCGTCATCGACTCCATCCTCTCGGAGGAGGCGGTGCTCGGCTTCGAGTACGGCTACGCCAGTGCCGATCCCAATTCACTGGTGATCTGGGAAGCGCAATTCGGCGACTTCGTCAACGGCGCCCAGGTGGTGATCGACCAGTTCATCGCCTCGGGCGAGGTGAAGTGGGGCCGCGCCAACGGCATCACGCTGATGCTGCCGCACGGCTACGAAGGCCAGGGGCCCGAGCACTCGTCGGCGCGCCTGGAGCGCTTCATGCAGCTCGCCGCCGACAACAACATGCAGATCGTGCAGCCCACCTCGGCGAGCCAGATCTTCCACCTGCTGCGCCGGCAGATGGTGCGCATGTTCCGCAAGCCGCTCGTCATCATGACGCCCAAGTCGCTGCTGCGGAACAAGGATGCGGCGTCGCCGCTGTCGGAGTTCACCAAGGGCGAGTTCCGCACCGTGATCGGGCCGAACCATCCGGACATCGATCCGCAGAAGGTCAAGCGCGTCATCGCCTGCTCGGGCAAGGTGGCCTACGACCTGCTGAAGCGGCGCGACGAGAAGAAGGCCTTCGACACCGTGATCCTGCGCGTGGAGCAGCTCTATCCGTTCCCGCACAAGGCTTTCGCGAGCGAACTCAAGCGGTTCCCGAACGCGACCGAGATCGTGTGGTGTCAGGACGAGCCGCAGAACCAGGGCGCCTGGTTCTTCGTGCAGCACTATATCCACGAGAACATGCTCGACGGCCAGAAGCTCGGCTACGCCGGGCGGCCCGCATCGGCCTCGCCCGCGGTCGGCTACGCGCACCTGCACCAGGAGCAGCAGAAGGCGCTGCTGGAGCAGGCCTTCGGCAAGCTCAAGGGCTTCGTCCTCAGCAAGTGAGAACGCCGCGATCGCCGCGGGCGCTGCGCGCCGCGGCGATCGTCGAGTTCGGCCAGTGAATGCGGCCGGCTCGCGCGGCATCGTGAACACCCGAAAGACAAGAAATGGCAATCGTAGAAGTCAAGGTCCCGCAACTGTCCGAATCGGTGGCCGAAGCCACCCTGTTGCAGTGGAAGAAGAAGCCCGGCGAAGCCGTGGCGATGGACGAGATCCTGGTCGAGATCGAGACGGACAAGGTGGTGCTGGAGGTGCCCGCGCCGCAGGCCGGCGTGATGGCCGAGATCGTCAAGGGCGACGGCGAGAGCTGCGTCAGCGATGAGGTCATCGCGCGCATCGACACCGAGGGCACCGCACAGGCGGCCGCGCCTGCAGCAGCGGCGGCACCTGCCGCCGCACCCGCGGCAGCCCCTGCCGCTGCGACGGCAACGGGCGGCTCGAAGAGCGGCGTGGCGATGCCGGCTGCGGCCAAGCTGATGGCCGACAACCAGCTCGCCGCGGGTTCGGTCGCAGGCACCGGGCGTGACGGCCGCGTCACCAAGGGTGACGTGCTGGGTGCGCTCGAAGGCGGCGCCAAGGCGGCGCCGGCGAAGCCTGCGCCTGCTGCTTCCGCAGCGCCGGCGGCCAAGCCGCTGCCGCCCGTGGCAGCGCCCGTGCAGATGAACCTCGGCGACCGCCCCGAGCAGCGCGTGCCGATGAGTCGCCTGCGTGCGCGGGTGGCCGAACGGCTGCTGCAGTCTCAGGCGTCGAATGCAATTCTCACCACCTTCAACGAGGTCAACATGGCCCCGGTGATGGAGATGCGCAAGCGGTTCCAGGAGAAGTTCGAGAAGGAGCACGGCGTCAAGATCGGGTTCATGAGCTTCTTCGTGAAGGCGGCCGTGGCGGCGCTGAAGAAGTACCCGGTGATCAATGCCTCCGTCGACGGCAACGACATCGTCTATCACGGCTATTTCGACATCGGCATCGCGGTGGGCTCGCCGCGCGGCCTGGTGGTGCCGATCCTGCGCAATGCCGACCAGATGAGCTTCGCCGACATCGAGAAGAAGATCGCCGAGTTCGGCCAGAAGGCGAAGGACGGCAAGCTCTCGCTCGACGACCTGACCGGAGGCACGTTCTCGATCTCCAACGGCGGCGTGTTCGGCTCGATGCTGTCGACGCCGATCATCAACCCGCCGCAGTCGGCCATCCTCGGCGTGCATGCGACCAAGGACCGTGCGGTGGTGGAGAACGGGCAGGTCGTCGTGCGCCCGATCAACTACCTCGCGATGAGCTATGACCACCGCATCATCGACGGCCGCGAGGCGGTGCTCGGCCTGGTCGCGATGAAGGAAGCGCTGGAAGATCCGGCGCGACTGCTGTTCGACATCTGATCCCCACGAGGAGGCAGACATGAGCCTTGCCGACGAACTGATCAAGCTCGATGAACTGCGCACCCGCGGCGTGTTGACGACCGATGAGTTCGAGCGTGCCAAGGCGCGGCTGCTGGAGCCGCAGGCGGCACCGGCGCCCAGTGTCGCCGCGATCAACAACTTCCGCCGCAGCGCGACCGATCGCTGGATCGGCGGTGTCTGCGGCGGTCTCGCGCGCCCCACCGGCGTCGACAGCTGGGTCTGGCGCCTCATCTTCGCGGTGTTGCTGTTCCTCGGCGGCACCGGCCTTTTGCTCTACGTTCTGCTGTGGATCTTCGTGCCGTCGGAGTGACGGCCGGCCGATCCCCCACATTCCTGACCCATCACACCATGTCCAAACAATTCGACGTCGTCGTCATCGGCGGCGGCCCCGGCGGCTACATCGCGGCGATCCGCGCGGCGCAGCTTGGCTTCAATACCGCCTGCATCGACGAGTGGAAGAACGGCAAGGGCGGCCCGGCGCCGGGCGGTACCTGCACCAACGTCGGGTGCATCCCCTCGAAGGCGCTGCTGCAGTCGAGCGAGCACTTCGAACATGCCGGCCACCACTTCGCCGATCACGGCATCCAGGTCGGCAAGCTCGAACTCGACCTGGCGAAGATGCTGTCGCGCAAGGACGCGGTGGTGAAGCAGAACAACGACGGCATCCTCTACCTGTTCAAGAAGAACAAGGTGGCGTTCTTTCACGGACGCGGTTCGTTCGTGAAAGCGACGGAGACTGGTTACGAGATCAAGGTGGCCGGTGCCACCGAAGAGAGCATCGTCGGCAAGCACGTCATCGTCGCCACCGGTTCGAGCCCGCGCGCCTTGCCGGGCGCGCCGTTCGACGAGGAGCTGGTCCTCTCCAACGACGGCGCGTTGCGCATTCCCGCGGTGCCCAAGCGGCTGGGCCTCATCGGCTCGGGCGTCATCGGTCTCGAGATGGGGTCGGTGTGGCGCCGCCTCGGCGCCGAGGTGACGGTGCTGGAGGCGCTGCCGACCTTTCTCGGCGCGGTCGACGAGCAGATCGCCAAGGAGGCGCACAAGGCCTTCACGAAGCAGGGCCTGAAGGTCGAGCTGGGCGTCACCGTCGCCGAAGTCAAGACCGACAAGAAGGGCGTGAGCGTCTCCTACAGCTCGGCCAAGGGCGAGGCGAAGCTGCTCGAGGTCGACCGGCTCATCGTCTCGATCGGGCGCGTCGCCAATACGACGGGGTTGAACCATGAGGCCGTTGGCCTCAAGCTCGATGAGCGCGGCGCGATCGTCGTCGACGATGACTGCAAGACCAATCTGCCCAACGTGTGGGCGGTCGGCGACGTGGTGCGCGGCCCGATGCTCGCGCACAAGGCCGAGGAAGAGGGCGTGGCGGTGGCCGAGCGGATCGCGGGCCAGCATGGCCACGTGAACTTCAACACCATTCCGTGGGTGATCTACACCTCGCCGGAGATCGCCTGGGTCGGCCAGACCGAGCAACAGCTCAAGGCCGCGGGCCGCGCCTACAAGTCGGGCACCTTTCCGTTCATGGCCAACGGCCGCGCTCGTGCGCTGGGCGACACGACAGGGATGGTGAAGTTTCTTGCTGATGCGAAGACCGACGAGATCCTCGGCGTGCACATCGTCGGGCCGTTCGCGTCGGAGCTGATCTCCGAAGCCGTGGTCGCGATGGAATTCAAGGCGAGTGCCGAGGACATCGCCCGCATCTGCCATGCGCATCCGTCCCTGAGCGAGGCGACCAAGGAGGCGGCATTGGCCGTCGACAAGCGCACGCTGAACTTCTGATCCTCGAGACAGTGGCCGTTCGCGAGCTCTACGCGGCGACGCTCGCTGAGCGCGGCTACGTGGCCGACCCCGCGCAGTTGCGTGCGCTCGACGCTCTGGAGCGTTGTGAAAGCGAGTGGGTCGACTACAAGGCGAGGCGCAGCAGCCCGCTCGGCCCACTCAACAGCCTGCTCGGGCGGCATCCGCCCATTCCGCGCGGTGTCTACATGCACGGCGGCGTCGGGCGCGGGAAGAGCTTTCTGATGGATTGCTTCTTCAACGCGGTGCCTCTGAAGCGCAAGACCCGGCTGCACTTCCACGAGTTCATGCGCGAGGTGCACCGCGAGCTGCAGGAACTCAAGGGCACCATCAATCCGCTGCAGGAGCTGGGGCAGCGCATCTCGCGCCGGCACCGGCTGATTTGCTTCGACGAGTTTCACGTGGCCGACGTGACCGACGCGATGATCCTGCACCGGCTGCTCGAGTCGATGTTCGAGCATCGCGTGAGCATCGTCACGACTTCGAACTTCCACCCCGACGAGCTGTACCCGCACGGCCTGCACCGCGAGCGCATCCTGCCGGCGATCGAGCTGCTCAAGCACAGGCTCGAAGTCATCAGCGTGGACAACGGCGTCGACTATCGCCGGCGCGCACTGGAGCAGCTGCAGCTCTATCACACGCCGCTCGGGCGGCGAGCCGACACGGCGATGAACGAGGCCTTCGAGCGCCTCGCCGAGGCCAAGGACGAAAGCGTGTTGCTGCATATCGAGCACCGCGAGCTGCACGCGCGCCGGCGTGCCGGCGGCGTGGTCTGGTTCGACTTCAAGGAGCTGTGCGGCGGACCACGCTCGCAGAACGACTACCTTGAACTCGCGACGCAGTTTCACACGGTGCTGCTGTCGGGCGTGCCGCAGATGACGCCGCGCCACGCCTCCGAAGCGAGGCGCTTCACCTGGCTTGTCGATGTGATGTACGACCGCCGCGTCAAGCTCATCATGTCGGCCGAGGTGCCGCCCGAGCTGCTGTACGCCGAGGGCCCGCTGGCGCACGAATTCCCGCGCACGGTGTCGCGGCTGGCGGAAATGCAGTCGGCCGAATTCCTCGCACTCGCGCACCGCGATGTGGATACTTCGCTGACATGAAGATCAAGTGCCGACCCTGTTTCGCTCTGATGGCGTGGCTGCTCGCGGCGCCGCCCGTGCTGTCGATGGATGTCGCGCAGGAGCGCAGCGAGCGCGAGCGCATTCGTGCCGAGCAGGCGCACGTCGAGGCCGAGTTCGCCGAGCGCGAGCGGGCGTGCCGCGAGCGCTTCGTGGTCACGTCATGTGTCGAGGCGGCGCGGCGCGAGCGGCGGCAAGCGCTCGAGGGCCTGCGCCGCCAGCTGGAGGTGCTGGACGCCGCCGAGCGCAAGCAGCGCGCCGCCGAGCGGGCGGAGCAGATCCAAAGCAAGATCCGCGGCGACGACACGCGGCGGCGCGAGGCGGTGGTGCGCGAGCGGCGCAAGCAAGAGCCGCGCGCCGAGCTGCCGGATCGGTCGTTGCCGGATACGGCGGCTGCGTCAGCGCCTGAGGCGCCTGCGGCGTCCGGTTCAATGGCCGGCGACGAGCAGAAGCGCGCCGACTATGAACGGCGCCTACAGAAAGCCCGCGAGCACAAAGAACAGGTGCAGCGGCGCCAGGCCGAGCGGGCCGCCAGCGGCAAGCCGCCCGCGCTCGCGCTGCCGGTGCCAGCGTCAGTGCCCGCGCCGGCGCGCTGAGCCGACGGAGCGAAGCACCTATGCAATTGTGCAGCGCAGTCGGCTCACTCAGAGGCCAACCGAGGCGGGTGAGGCAGCCAATGCCTCACAGCCTCTGAGGCGTGCTCTTCCGGTTCAGGACAAGGGTTCGACCCGGATTAGCGCCAGCGACAGGTTGTCGCCGCCGCCACGTGCGCGCTGCCGCGCCTTGCTGACCAGCATCTCGCTCGCCTCGCGAGGAGGCAGGGCCTGCACGATGGCGCCCAGCTCCTTCGGCGTGAAGTAGTGCCACAGCCCGTCGCTGCAGGCGAGCACGCTGTCGCCGATTTCCAGCCGGTCGACGTGGCCGGTGGTGAGCGGGGGATCCTGGGTGGTGCCGAGGCAGCCGGTCAGCAGGTTGGACTGCGGATGCGTGTTGGCCTCTTCCTCCGTCAACTGGCCTTCATCGACCAGGCGCTGCACGAATGAATGGTCGATGGTGCGGGTCTTCATCTCGGCCCCGCGGAAGTGATAGACGCGCGAGTCGCCGGCGTGGATGATGTCGCACTCGCGGTTGGGGCTGATCAGGAAGGCCGCGACGGTGCTGTGCGGCTCCTCTTCCGATGTGATCGCCGTCAGCTTGATCATCAGATGCGCTTCGAGCACCAGCTGCTTGAGTGCCTCGGCCGGGTCGTCGCGGCTGGGCGCGTAGCGGTCGAACAACTGTTGAGCAGTGAGGATGACCTGGTCGGCCGCCTTGCGCCCGCCGCTCTTGCCGCCCATGCCATCGGCCAGCACGCCCAGCGCGCATCCGGGCACGCGGCTGTGCGGAATGATCTGCACCTGGTCCTGCTGGTAGGCGCGGTCTCCGCGGTGGATACCGGTGGCCGCCGACAAGCGGTAACCCAACGTCATGGTGCTCATTCTGTGTGTGACCTCCGCGCCGCGCTCCGGGAATTTGCCATGGGAACGGCCCGGCGGCTCATTGCCGAAAACTATAATCGCTTTGCCTTCCGGGTCGTCGCGCCAAACTCGCGACTTAATGCTGATTCCGGCGCTTGACCGCGCTCCATGAACGACAACCTCCATTCGCTGCCTCGCCGGCTGATCGAACTTCGCATGGAACATGCCGATCTCGACAGCCTTATCGATCAGGCGTCGGAGGAACGCCCAGCCGACGAGCTCGTGCTGCGCCGACTGAAGAAGCGCAGGCTCTTGCTTCGCGACCAGATCTGCCAGATCGAGGCCGAACTCGATCCGCCCGAACCTGCTTGAGACATTCAGTGCCAACCTGTTGTCTGCGGGCTGCCGCGCCGGGCCGCCCCAAGCAATGCCCGACCCTCTCGGAGGGTCGCTCGCCGTACTCGGCGAGCGGGGTGTCGTCATGAGCAGTTCGCGCAGCGCCTTGCAGGAGGCCGTCGAGCACGCGTTCACCCGCGGCGGCGCCTTGTCGCAGGCCGATGAGCGCTATGTCGAGCGTGAAGTGCAGCGGCGCATGGCCATCGACGTGGCAGCGGCCATCGACGAGCGCCGCGCCCTCGTCGCCGAGGCCGGAACCGGCGTCGGCAAGACTTTCGCCTACCTCGTGCCGACGCTGCTGTCGGGCGCACGCGCGTTGATCAGCACGGCCACCAAGAGCCTGCAGGACCAGCTGTTCCTGCGCGACCTGCCGCGGCTGCGAGATGCGTTGCAGCTGCCAGTGGCGATGGCCTTGCTCAAGGGCCGCGCGAGCTACCTCTGCCTGCACCGCATGAACCAGGCGCGGCAATCGGCCCAGCTGCCCGACCGATGGGCCGTGCGCACGCTGGCCAAGGTCGAGCAGTGGTCCAAGACGACGACCAGCGGCGACCTGGCCGAGATCGAAGGCCTCGACGAACGCAGCAGCGTGATCCCGCTCGTTACCTCGTCGCGCGAGAACTGCCTCGGCGCCGAGTGTCCCGAGTACCGCCAGTGCCATGTGATGAAAGCGCGCCGCGAGGCGATGGCCGCCGACGTGGTGGTCGTCAACCACCACCTCTTCTTCGCCGACATGGCCTTGCGCGACAGCGGCGTCGCCGAGCTGCTGCCTAGCGTCGAGGTGGCCGTGTTCGACGAGGCTCACCAGCTCGCCGAAGCGGGAGTGCAGTTCCTCGGCACCACGGTGTCGAGTGGCCAGGTGATCGACTTCGCGCGCGACATGCTGGGCATCGGCTTGCAGCAGGCACGCGGCCTTGCGCCCTGGCAGGATCTCGCGGCCGGTTGCGACCGCGCCGCCCGCGACCTGCGCATGGTGTGTGCCGGCGCGCTGCGCGACGTGCGAGGCACCTTGAAGCTGCGCTGGGAAGAGCGCGCCCAGCGCGACGATTTCGCCGATGCGCTGCAAGGTGTCGCGCGCGCCTGCACGGCGGCCGAAGAGGCGCTCGACACGGTGAGCGAACTCGCCCCGGACTTCGTGAAGCTCGGCGAACGCGCCAGGCAGCTCGCCACGCTGGCCCAAGGCTTCCGTGGCGAAGCGGATGCCGCCAACGTGCGCTGGATCGACTTGACGCCGCACCAGTGCCGCCTGGTCGAGTCGCCGCTTGACATCCGCGCGGCGTTGCGCGAGCAGATGGGGCGCGCGCCGAAGGCCTGGATCTTCACCTCGGCCACCCTCGGCGACGACGATCGCCTCAGCTGGTTCACCGAGTCGGCGGGGCTGGAGGACGCCGTGGTGCTGCGTGTGGGCAGCCCGTTCGACTACGAGGCCAATGCGCGGCTGTACGTGCCGCGGTCGTTCCCGAAGCCCAGCGAGGCGGCGCATCCGGCAGCGGTGGCCCGGCTGGCGGCGCTCTGTGCGCGCCGCCTGGGCGGACGCAGCTTCGTGCTGACCACCACGCTGCGTGCACTGCAAAGCATCGGCGAGCAGCTGCGCGCTGAGTTCGATGCGCAGTCGGACGATATCCAGGTGCTCTTGCAGGGCCAGGCGCCGAAACGGCAGCTGATGCAGCAGTTCCTCGCGCAGCCGCGCTCGGTGCTGGTCGGCTCGCAGAGTTTCTGGGAAGGCATCGACGTTCCCGGCGACGCGCTGCAGTGCGTGCTGATCGACAAGCTGCCGTTCCCGCCGCCCAACGACCCGCTGGTCGAGGCGCGCGTCAAGCGGCTCGAACGCGAAGGCCGCAATGCGTTCGCCGACTACTTCGTCGCCGAGGCGGCGGTGTCGCTGAAGCAGGGCGCCGGCCGCCTGATCCGCAGCGAAACCGACCGTGGCCTGCTGGTCGTTTGCGACCCGCGCATGGCGGGCATGAACTACGGCCGGCGTTTGCGCCAGGCACTGCCGCCGATGACGCCGGTGCTGTCGGAAGACGAGGCGCTCGCGTGGTTGAGCGAGCTGTCGGGCGTGAGTTTGCCGTTCTAGCGGCTCACCACAGCTGCCACCACGGCCGATCCTTGTCGAGCAAGCTGGTTGCACCCAGGTACGCGCTTTGCGGGTAGTTCTGCCGCAGCACACGCTCTGCATCGTCGCGCAATTGCGCGAGGCCGAGCCTGTCGTAGCTGCGCGCCATGATGAACAGCGCTTCTTCAGTTGACGGCGACCGCTGGAACTCCTGCACCGTCTGCTGCGCGCGGTTCGCGGCCGCCACGTAAGCGCCTCGCCGGTAGTAGTAGCGCGCCACGTGCACCTCGTAGGCGGCGAGCGAGTTGGTGATGTAGTTCATGCGCACCTGCGCGTCTTCGGCGTAGCGCGACTGCGGGAACTGCTCCACCAGCTGCTTGAACGACTGGAAGGCGTCGCGCGAGGCTTGCTGGTCGCGCTCGGAGAGTTCCTGGCGCGAAATGTTGCCGAGAATGCCCAGGTTGTCGTTGAAGTTGACAAGCCCCTGCAGGTACAGCGCGTAGTCCACCGCCGGGCTCGTCGGGTGCAGCTTGATGAAGCGTTCGAGCACCGACAAGGCCTGCGCCTTCTCGCCGCTCTTGTAGAGCGCGTAGGCGCGCTCGACCTGGGCCTGCTGTGCCAGCAGCGTGCCTGAGGCCCGGCCTTCGAGGCGCTCGTACAGCTTGGCGGCGCGGTCGTAGCCGCCGGCGGCCGCCTCGTCCTTCGCCTCTGCATACAATTTGTCGGCGTTCCAGGCGCTCGTCTCGTCTTTCGAGGTCGTGCCGCACGCGACGAGCAGCCACGAAGCCGCCAGAACCGTTACCACCAGGCTCGCCGAAGGGCCCGAGGCCCGAACCACCGAATGCTTGAACTTCATGACCTGATGGCTTGCGCGCTGCCGCGCCGCTCTCGCGAAAAATGAGCCCGGATTATAGGGTTGGGCCCAGCGCGGAGCCGCTGCCGGACGCCGAGGCGGCGAGCGAAGGCGACATGCCCTGGAGCGACGAGCCGGAGAAGCGCGAATCGCTGGTGCCGGGCGTGCTGCACGGCGCGCGCCTCGACAAGGCCGTGGTCGCGTTCGTGCCCGAGTTCTCGCGCAGCCATCTGCAGAACCTCATCGAGCGCGGCCATGTGCGGGTGGACGGGCGTGCGGTGACGACGGCTTCGCGCAAGGTGAGCGCGGGCCAGCTCGTGATCGTCGAGTTGATGCCCACGCCCGAGAGCCAGGCGTTCCGGCCCGAGACCCTGCCGCTGAACATCGTGTTCGAAGACGAGCATCTGCTGGTGCTCGACAAGCCGCCCGGCATGGTGGTGCACCCCGCGGCAGGCAATTGGTCGGGCACCGTGCTCAACGGGCTGCTCGCGCATCACCGCGGCGCCGCGAGCCTGCCGCGGGCTGGCATCGTTCATCGGCTCGACAAGGACACCTCGGGCCTGATGGTGGTCGGCAAGACCTTGCAGGCGGTCACGGCATTGGTGCGCGCCATCGCGGCGCGCGAGGTGCACCGCGAGTACCGGGCGATCGCGCACGGCGTGCTGCGCACGGACAAGCTGCGCATCGACGCACCGATCGGACGCGACCCGCAGTCGCGCATCCGCATGGCGGTGCTGGCGTCGGGCAAGCCGGCGATGACCGACGTCGAACTGCTGGCCCACGACGAGCGCTTCAGTGCGCTGCGCTGCACGCTGCACACCGGGCGCACCCATCAGATCCGCGTGCACCTGGCGTCGCGCGGCCACCCCCTGGTGGCCGACGCCGTGTACGGGGGCAGCCCGGCCCTGGGGATGCAGCGCCAGGCCCTGCATGCCGCACGCCTCGCGTTCGATCACCCGGCAAGCGGCGAGGCGTTGCGCTTCGAGTGCGCGCCGCCTGCGGATTTCGTTGCGGCCTGGACACAAATCGCGGCCGCTGTGTGAATGCCGCGCGCTTCGCTACAATGCGGCCATCCTTTGCAGTGCGCGGGTCGGTCCCAGGCCACCGGTGCTCGATGCGAAGTGAGCCGCGCCCCGAGGGTGCGACGACAGGGTTCCACGCGACAGCGCGACGAACCGATTGACCCCCAGCCGTGAAGCGTCAGGCCCGCCGCAGTCAAGCGAGGCCGCCAAGGCTGATTGCGAGACCCTCTGACCCAGTCTGCCGGCACAACCCGGCCGAGGATGTGAACGAAGTTCATGAACACACAGGATGCAAAGCGCGTCCTTGAGACGGCGCTCATCTGCGCGCAGCAGCCGATGCCGCTGCGTGACATGCGGACCCTCTTCGCCGATGAAATCGGCCCCGACACGCTGCGTGCACTGCTCGACGAGCTGGTGCGCGACTGGGAGGGCCGCGGCGTCGAGCTGGTGCCGCTGTCCACCGGCTGGCGTTTCCAGAGCCGCCCGGAGATGCGCGAATTCCTCGACCGGCTCAATCCCGAGAAGCCGCCCAAGTACTCGCGCGCGGTGATGGAAACGCTCGCGATCATCGCCTACCGCCAGCCCGTGACGCGTGGCGACATCGAAGATATCCGCGGCGTCACGGTGTCGAGCCAGATCATCAAGCAGCTCGAGGACCGCGGCTGGGTCGAGGCGATCGGCTACCGCGAAGCGCCCGGCCGGCCGGCGTTGCTCGCGACGACCAGGCAGTTCCTCGACGACCTCGGACTCGCGAGCCTCGAGCAACTGCCGCTGCTCGACGGAACGGGTCAGACGGCGGGCACCATGCTCGGCGCAAGCCTGCCGGGCGAGCAGCCTTCGCTTATCGATGCCCAGGCCGCTCTGGCCCTGGACGATGCGGGGCAGGCCATGAGCCCCGAACAGGCCGCGAACGAACCCGACACCGCGGCCAACACCCTCCCAAGCGATGACAGCCACGACGACAGCAATGTCGGCAGCGACCTCGACAGCCCGGGACTTCCCGATGCCGCGGCCCCTGGCGAAGAGCGCCCGTCCCATTCAACCGAGCCTGCGGCCGACGCCGCTCCGATGGAACCTCAAGCATGAATTCCGACGCTGACAGCACGAGCAACGTGGACGCGGAGGCCCCCGCGAGCGCCGCACCCGAGGGCGACGAGACGGTGGCTGCCAAGCCGGCACGGCGCAAGCGCGCGGTGAAAGTGCCGGAGGCGACCGCCGGCGGCGAGACCGAGGTGACCGCCGCGGACGCGCCTCCCGCCGACGAGGCCGCGGCAGCCAAGCCTGCGCGCAAGCGCCGTCCGGCGAAAATCGCCGACGCCGTGGCGGACGAGCCGGTCAGTGCGTCCGCGCCGCTTGAACCTGCGCCTGCCGCGCAGGCGTCATCGCCGCTGGACGCTGCGCCGCCGGCCCGTGAGCCGGTGCCCGAGCGTGTCGACGCGGGTGCTGCTACCGAGCCGGTGTCTGCGGAAAGCGCCCCAGCCGACGCCGAGGGCAGGGCGCCTGCTGCCGATGCGACCACCGGCGATGAGGGCCCCCGCTCTGAACGGTCGCGCCGGCGGGGCCGACGCGACCGCCGGCGGGGCCGAGTCGATGCGGCCGCGCCGATCGACGAAGCAGCTGCCGCAGAAGGCGACGACGGCGACGATGACGACACCGCCACACCGGCGGAGCCCGTGCCGACCTTGCCGCCCGCCGACGTGGGCGAGGTGTTTGCGCAGGTCGTCTCGGGCGAGTTCGACGCCGACGGCGAAGCTGTGCCCGAGCCGCCGGCGCCGCACAAGCGCGTGCTGCTGCCCGAGCCCGACGCGCCCAAGCTGCACAAGGTGCTGGCGCAAGCCGGCGTCGGTTCGCGCCGCGACATGGAGCAGTTGATCGTCGACGGCAAGATCACCGTCAACGGCCAGCCGGCGCACATCGGCCAGCGCATTTCCTTCGGCGACCACATCAAGGTCGACGGCAAGCCGGTGAAGGTGCGCATCGTGCCGCCGCCTCCGCGGATCATTGCCTATCACAAGCCGGTGGGCGAGGTGGTCACGCACGACGATCCACAGCACCGCCCGACCGTGTTCCGCCGCCTGCCGCGCCTCGCGCAAGGCAAGTGGCAATCGGTCGGCCGCCTCGACCTCAACACCGAAGGCCTGCTGCTGTTCACCAACTCGGGCGAACTGGCCAACCAGCTCATGCATCCGCGCTTCGGCGTGGAGCGCGAATACGCGGTGCGCGTGCTGGGCACGCTGACCGAAGACGACAAGGCCGAGCTGCTCGAAGGCGTGAGCATCGAAGGCCAGCCGGCCAGCTTCAAGTCGATCGAGGACGGCGGCGGCGAAGGCGCCAACCACTGGTACCGCGTCGTCATAACCGAGGGCCGCAACCGCGAGGTGCGCAAGCTCTTCGAAGAGGTGGGACTGACGGTCAGCCGTTTGATCCGCATCCGCTACGGCACTGTGGTGCTGCCGCGCGGCCTGAAGCGTGGCGTCTGGGTCGACCTGAGCGACGAGGATGTGCGCACGGTCCGGCGGCTGGCCGGCGGTGGCGAGGGCCAGCAACAGGGCCGCGACGAGCGCGGAGGACGCGGCGGGCGCAACAAGCAGCGCAACGAGCGCCGCAACGATCGCAACGACCGCGGCCCGCGCAACCAGAACACCAACGCGCCGCGCGGCAACCGGCCGCCCGAACCGGCACGCGTGGATGCACCGCGTGACCGCGACGCCGCCGATTTCGACGGCGAGGAAGAGATCGATCACTCGCGCATTCCGAATCCGCTCGAGCAGACCTTCGACAAGCGCTTCGTGCAGAACCCGCGCAGCACGGTAGGCGGGCGAGGCTTTCGCAGCGGCGGCGGGGGCTTCGGCACCGGCGGCAGCGGGCCGGGCCCGAAGAAGAGCGGCGGCCCGAAGGAGCCCGATCCCCTGCAGACCTCGGTCGGCTACATCGGCGCCGATGCATTCCACCGCAAGGGCGGGCGCGGTGGCGGCCGAGGAGGCCGCGGCGGTGGCGGGGGCGGTGGATTCGGTGGTGGCGGCGGTGGTGGCGGTGGTGGCGGCGGTGGTGGTTTCGGCGGCGGGGGTGGTCGCCGCGGCCGCTGAGCCGACGCAGCGAAGCACCTATGCAATCGTGCAGCGCAGTCGGCTCGCTCAGAGGCCAACCGGAGCGGGTGAAGCAGCCGTGCTTCACAGCCTCTGAGAACGATTGCCGGGGAAGCTTGTCCAACCGGCCTGCGAAGAGGCCGCGTGCGGTTCAAGCGATACAATCCAAAGCTTTGCCAAGACTTTGATTTCAGGAGAGAAAAACATGGCGCTCGAACGGACGCTTTCGATCATCAAGCCCGATGCCGTGGCCAAGAACGTCATCGGCCAGATCTACAGCCGCTTCGAGGGGGCCGGTTTGAAGGTCATCGCCGCGAAGATGGCCCACCTGTCGCGCGGCGAGGCCGAGGCCTTCTATGCCGTGCACAAGGCCCGGCCCTTCTTCAACGACCTGGTGAGCTTCATGATCTCGGGCCCGGTGATGATTCAGGTGCTCGAGGGCGACAACGCGATCGCCAAGAACCGCGAGCTGATGGGCGCCACCGATCCGAAGAAGGCCGAGAAGGGCACGATCCGTGCCGATTTCGCCGACAGCATCGACGCCAACGCCGTGCACGGCTCCGACGCGCCCGAGACCGCGGCTGTCGAGGTGGCGTTCTTCTTCCCCGGAATGAATGTCTACAGCCGATAAAGCACGGCTTACGGCCTCGTGACCGAGGCACCGACATGAACGCCGTCAACCTTCTCGAATTCGATCTGGATGGGCTGACGGCGTTTTGCGAGCAGCTCGGGGAAAAGCGTTTCCGCGCCACCCAGCTGTTCCGCTGGATTCATCAGAAGGGCGCTGCGGATTTCTCGCAGATGTCCGACCTGGCCAAATCGCTGCGCGACAAGCTCGCCGCAGTGGCGCACATCAAGCCGCTCGCCATCGCGAGCGAACAGGCCTCGACCGACGGCACCATCAAGTGGCTGTTCGACGTCGGCGGCGGAGATGCCGTCGAGACGGTGTTCATTCCGGAAGACGACCGCGGCACGCTGTGCGTGTCCTCGCAGGCCGGCTGCGCTGTCGGCTGCCGCTTCTGCTCGACCGGCCATCAGGGCTTCAGCCGCAACCTCACGACGGGCGAGATCGTCGCCCAGTTGTGGTTCGCCGAGCACCATCTGCGCCGCCGCCTGAACCTGGCCGAGGGTGAACGTGCCATCACCAACGTGGTGATGATGGGCATGGGCGAACCCCTGCAGAACTATGCGGCGCTTGTGCCGGCGCTGAAGGTCATGCTCGACGACCACGGCTACGGCTTGTCGCGCCGCCGCGTGACGGTCAGCACCTCGGGCATGACGCGAATGATCGATCGCCTGCGCGAAGACTGTCCCGTCGCACTCGCAGTCTCGCTGCACGCGCCGAACGACGCGCTGCGCGACGACCTGGTGCCGCTCAACCGCAAGCACCCGATCGCCGACCTGCTTCAGACGTGCAACCGCTATCTCGAGGCGGCGCCGCGCGACTTCATCACCTTCGAATACTGCATGCTCGACGGCGTCAACGACTCGCCTGAACAGGCGAAGGAGCTGGTGGAACTGGTGCGCGGCAATATCTCGTGCAAGTTCAACCTGATTCCGTTCAACCCGTTCCCCGCATCCGGGCTGAAGCGCTCTCCGCGCGAACGGGTGACGGCGTTTGCCCACGTGCTGCAGGACGCCGGCATCGTGACGACCGTGCGCAAGACCCGTGGCGACGACATCGACGCGGCCTGCGGCCAGCTGGCCGGAGAGGTGCAGGATCGCACGCGCGTGAAGCAGCGCATCTCCACACGAGCGCCGATCCAGATCCATCGCTCCGCGGCACATGCCGGCAGCGTGCAGAAGAAGCAGGAGACCAAGGCATGAGTTGGGAATCGAGCACGCTGCGGCGCATCGGGCCGTGGACGCTTGCGGCGGCTTCACTGTTGGCGGCATGCACGACGACGACGACCACCAGCACGGGCAGCGGCGTGCCCACGACGACCACCTCGTCGGGCAGCTCACGCGACCGCGTCACGGCCTCCGACGAAACCGATGCCCACCGGCGCGCCCGCGTTCGGATGGAACTGGCTGGAGCGTACTTCGGCCGAGGGCAGCTGAGCACCGCGCTCGATGAAGTGAAACTCGCGATCGCTGCCGATCCGAACTACGCCGCGGCATACAACCTGCGCGGGCTGATCTACGCAAGCCTCGGCGACGACAACCTGGCCGAAGAGAGTTTCCGCCGAGCGCTGCAGATCGATCCGCGCGATGCGGACGCGATGCAGAACTATGGCTGGTACCTGTGCCAGCGCAATCGCTTCGGCGAGGCCGATGCGATGTTTCGCCAGGCATTGGCGGTGCCGCAATACCGCGATTCGCCGCGCACGCTGCTGACCCAGGGCGCTTGCCAGGCGCGCGGCGGCCAATGGTCGCAGGCCGAAGGCACGCTGCTGCGGTCCTACGAACTCGACCCGAGCAACCCGACCACGTCGTTCAACCTGGCCGAGGTGCTCTACCGCCGCGGCGAATACGAACGCGCCCGCTTCTATATCCGCCGCGTCAACGGCATTGCCGACCTCGTCAGCGCGCAGACCTTGTGGCTGGCCGCACGCATCGAGAATCGCATCGGCAACGTGCAGGGTGCTCGCGACTTCGGCGCTCAGCTGCGCAACCGTTTCCCGAAATCGAGCGAGGCTGCCGCTTTCGAGCAAGGAAGGTTCGATGACTGAGGCCAGCTCCGACCCGATCGTCCCGCGCACGGCAGGCAGCATTCTTCGCGAAGCCCGGCAAGCCCAGGGGCTGCACATCGCCGCCCTCGCCGCATCGATCAAGGTCGCCCAGAAGAAGCTCGATGCGCTGGAGGCCGACCGGCGTGACGAACTGCCGGATGCCACCTTCACGCGGGCGCTGGCGCAAACCGTCTGCCGGGCCCTGAAGATCGACCCGGCGCCGGTGCTCGCGCTGCTGCCTGCCCCGGCCGGGCAGCGTCTGGAGCAGGTCGGCGGCGGCATCAACACGCCCTTTCGCGAGCGCCCCGGCCGGCATGAGCCGAGCGACTGGTCGGCATTGGCGTCGCCGGCCGTGTGGGGCCCTTTGCTGCTGGTGATCGGCGCCGCGGTGCTGTACCTGCTGCCGCCCGGTTGGCTGACGAGTTTTCAGCTCTCGCCGGCGCCTGCCGCCAGTGCGCCCGCCACGTCGGACGCGGCCGGCAACAGCAGCGTGACGATCGTCATGCCGCCCGACCCGATCGCCGAGAAGGCCGCGGTGCCCGCATCGGCGCCGCAGGCGGCCGCGCCGGAATCCGTGCTCCCGAGCGCGGAGCCGGCCAGCGCTCCCGCTGTGGTGGCAGCGCCGCCGGCCGGCATGCTGCAGATGCGCACGAAGGCGCAGTCCTGGGTCGAGGTCCGGGACGCACGCTCCACGGTGCTGCTGGCGCGAATGCTCGAGCCCGGCGAGACGGTGGCACTCGACGGCGTCGCGCCGCTGAAGCTGAAGATCGGCAATGCCGGCGCCACCGAGGTGAT
>CAJPFZ010000553.1 GCA_905339355.1 Burkholderiaceae bacterium | reverse complement strand
GCCGACCTTCAGCGTCTTCGACGCCTTCTCCGGCGGCAACAGCTTGACCGTGCCATCGATCTCCGGCGCGTCGGCATACGAACGCCCCAACCCGCCCTTGCGGCCCAGCGCCGGGGCGGAGTCGACCAGCACCTGCATCGTTGCGCCGACACGTTCGCGCAGCTTGGCAGCGGAGACCTCTTCGACCACCGCCATGAAGCGGGCGCGGCGTTCTTCGCGAAGTTCGGCCGGCAGCATGCCGGGCAACTGGTTCGCCGTCGCGCCCTCCACCGGCGAGTACGCAAAGCAGCCCGCGCGGTCGATGCGCGCCTCGCGCATGAACGCAAGCAGGTGCTCGAACTCGGCCTCGGTTTCGCCTGGGAAGCCGGCGATGAAGGTGCTGCGCACGACGAGTTCGGGGCAGATCTCGCGCCAGCGCAGCAGGCGGTCGAGGTTCTTCTCGCCGCTCGCGGGCCGCTTCATGCGCTTGAGCACGTCGGGGTGCGAATGCTGGAACGGCACGTCCAGGTACGGCAGCACACGGCCCTGCGCCATCAGCGGCAGGATGTCGTCGACATGCGGATACGGATAGACGTAGTGCAGGCGGACCCAGGCGCCGTGCCTTTCGGCCAGGTCGCCGAGCTTCTCGCACAGGTCCAGCATGCGTGTCTTGACCGGCTTGCCGTCCCAGAAGCCGGTGCGGTACTTCACGTCGACGCCGTAGGCGCTCGTGTCCTGGCTGATGACGAGCAGTTCCTTCACGCCGGCTTCGAACAGCCGTTGCGCCTCGGAGAGCACGTCGCCGATCGGGCGCGAGACCAGGTCGCCGCGCATGCTCGGGATGATGCAGAACGAGCAGCGGTGATTGCAGCCTTCGCTGATCTTGAGGTAGGCGTAGTGCTTGGGGGTGAGCTTGACGCCTTGCGCCGGCACCAGGTCGACGAAAGGATCGTGAGGCTTGGGCACGTGCAGGTGCACCGCGTCCATCACCTCGTGGGTCGCCTGCGGGCCCGTCACCGCGAGCACGCTCGGGTGCATCTGCCGCACCAGGTTGCCGCCCGCCTCGCCCGTTTTCGCGCCGAGGCAGCCGGTGACGATCACCTTGCCGTTCTCGGCCAGCGCCTCGCCGATGGTGTCGAGGCTTTCCTTCACCGCGTCGTCGATGAAGCCGCAGGTGTTGACGATCACCAGGTCAGCGCCGGCGAAGGTCTTGGAAGTGTCGTAACCCTCGGCGCGCAGCTGCGTGAGGATGAGTTCGGAGTCGGTCAGCGCCTTGGGGCAACCCAGCGAGACGAAGCCGATCTTCGGGGCGGTCGTCGAGGCAGCGGCTGGGGCGATGGTGTCTTGCGTCATCCGCGGATTTTCGCCGATGACGCCAAAGCCCCCGGATCAGCGTACCGTCAGCGTTTTGGTGGAGTGATGCCGGGGATGCCCGGGAACAGCGTCTCGGCCTGCTTGGCCATCTGTTCCTGCATCTGCACGAAGAGCTGCTTCGACTGCTCGAGATAGTTGCCCATCAGCCCTTGCACCACCGGTGCCTGGCCGTTGAGGAACTGCGTCCACAGCTCGGGCGACATCACCTTCGGGTCGTACAGGCCCTTGGACTGCTCGGTCAACCGGCTCTGGATGTCGGTGAAGGTCTGCAGGTTCTTCTCGAGGTACGAACCCATCATGCCCTGCATCGCATGGCCGTAGAAGCGGATGATCTGCGCCAGCATCTGGGTGCTGAACATCGGCACGCCGCCGGTCTCTTCTTCGAGGATGATCTGCAGCAGGATGCTGCGTGTCAGGTCGTCCGAAGTCTTGGCGTCGCGCACGACGAAGTCTTGCCCGCTCAGCACCATCTTCTTCACGTCGGCCAGGGTGATGTAGCTGCTGGTCTGGGTGTCGTAGAGACGACGGTTCGGGTACTTCTTGAGGATGCGCGGTCCGCCGGCATCGGCGGACCCGGCGTCCGCGGACGCCTTCGAGGACGCCGCGCGGCGGGGCTGGGACATGAAAGGGACTCCTGTTGAGCCGGTTGTGCAAGTGCACAACGATTCTAGGAGCCCCGGCGGAGACCGCCCAAAGGGGTTTCCCCCCGCATTTCGGTCAGCATGACGCGCCGCAAGAGACGGGCACTCGACCTCACAATCCCTGACATGACGCCGAGACCCGCCTTCGTCGAGTGGCTGCCCGAGCTGCGCCGGCTCGCCTGGCGCGCGGGCGAGCTGGTGATGAGCGTCTATGCCGGCAACTGCAACGCGCGTGTCAAGGCGGACGCGTCGCCGGTGACAGACGCCGACGAGCAGGCCGAGGCCCTCATCGTCGCGGGCCTCGCATCGCTCGCGCCGACGCTCCCTATCGTCGCCGAAGAGGCCGTCGCGGCCGGACGCGTGCCGCCGATCGGCGAACGATTCTGGCTCGTCGATCCACTCGACGGCACACGCGAATTCGTGCAACGCAACCTCGAGTTCACCGTCAACATCGCGTTGATCGAGCAAGGCCGGCCGGTGCTCGGCGTGGTGCTCGCGCCGGCGCTCGGCCAGCTGTACAGCGGCGCAGCCGGCGTGGGCGCCTGGCGTCACGACACAACCGGCGAAACCGCGATTCACTGCCGTCGCGTGCCGCCCGCGGGGCTCACGGTGCTCGCCAGCCGTTCGCACGGCGACGAAGCAGCCCTGCGCGCCTTTCTGGACGATCGCCAGATTGCGGCCATTCGGCATGTAGGCTCTTCGCTCAAGCTGTGCCTGCTGGCGGCAGGCGAAGCGGACCTCTACGCACGTTTCGGCCGCACGATGGAATGGGACATCGCCGCCGGCCACGCCGTGCTCGCCGCAGCGGGCGGCCATCTGCGCGATCTGGCGGGCCAGGCTGTCGGCTACGGCAAGCCGGGTTTCGAGAACCCGGACTTCGTCGCGCAAGGGCTGGTGTCGTAAGCGGATTTGGCAGGACCGGATTCGCCAAGCCGCAACAACCGATACATCTGGTTCCAAGACGAGTTTTGAGCCAGCACAAAACCCTGTGCTCCGCAGGCGTCGAACCTTTGCAGATGCCGCAAGGGGAGCGCATGGATCATTCGTCTTATCACGCGACAACGGGAGGAACGAGCCGATGGCCGCGGGCTCGATGAGCCACGACCTCGGCGATCTCCTTGCCGAATCGGTGCGGCACGCCATGCGTGGCGCACGCGGCAAGCCCTTGGCGTTGTCGTTCGACTGCCAGGACGGCGTCAGCGTCGAGGTCGACCGGATCGCCATGAGCTGTGCACTGCACCGGTTGCTGTGCGCGGCAATCGACGTGATCGGCGGCGGTTTGCTGGTATTGCACGCCGATGCGCGGCTGGTGCGAGCGGGGCGCGTGTGGGTCCAGGTGCGGATCGGTGGCAGCGGACCGCTCGCCGCGGATGCCGTCATCGACGACGTGCTGTCGCGGCTGCGCATGAGCGAAGTGGCCGATGAACAAGCGGGCGCCACGGGGCGCCTGCGGCGCGCACACGGGCTGTGTCCGGCGACCCAAGGTCACGTCGAGTTCGCGAGCCTCGCCACGGCAGGGGTGTTGCTGACCTACGAACACGTCTTCGAGGGCACGGTATCGGCAGTGGAAGCATGCGGACGGGATGCAAACGCCGCACGCGCCTGGGTCGTCGATGCCGACGAGGTCGCGACCGAGGCGCTGTCGCGCCGGCTGCAACGCCTAGGTTGGGCAACAGCGACTTTCTCGGCGCCGTCGCAAGCGACTCAGCGCCTGCGCAGCATGCCGCCGGCTCATGCGCGACCGGCGCTGGTCGTGTTCCAAGAGTCCGCCGCGGCGACGGCGGATGATGCCGACGACCTGTCGGCGCTGCTGCCGAGCGCGGCGCGCTGCGTCTTCGCCGTGAACGCCGGGTCGATGACGCTGCGGCACGACCATGCGCCGTCGCGCGCGGAGTTGCGGGTGGGGCCGCTCAGTCCGGCGGAACTGCAACAGCTGACAGCCGCTCTCGCGCCCGGCGCCGATGAAGCATCGGGCCTGACGCGGCCAGCACCGCTGCTGTTGCCGCAGCGGCCGACGCTGCTGGTGGTCGACGACAACGAAGTCAACCGCATCGTCGCCGCCGGCCTTGGCGAATCGCTCGGCTACACCGTGTCGCTGGCATGCGACGGCGTCGATGCACTCGACATCTGCTTCAGCGCGCCGCCCGACGTGGTGCTGATGGACCTCGCGATGCCGCGCATGGACGGCATCGAAGCCACCGTGCACCTGCGGCAGTTGCAGCGCAGCGGTGCCATGCCGCCCTTTCCCGTGATCGCCGCCACGGCCGACACGACCGAGCAAAGCCGCCAGAGTTGCTTCGACGCCGGCATGGACGGGGTGCTGCACAAGCCGCTGCTGCGCCCCACACTGCGCGACGAACTGCTGCGCCTGCTCCCCATCGACCGCTGAGGCGAAGGCGTGCGGCAACCCGTGCGGCTACATCCGCACGTCGTGCAAGGCGCCCCCGCCGAGGTCGGCCATTTCCGGCTTGACTTCGGCAAAACGCAGCAGCCTGCCGCCGAATTCGCCGAGGAACTTCTTCGCGTCGGGTTCGCGCGCGAAGCTCGCGATCGTCGGCCCCATCGAGCCATGGCGCTTGCTGCCGGCGACGTAGAAGCCGGCCCGCGCATCGAACCAGTGGCCGCGCGGCTCGTTCCAGTCGGCACGCCCCATGTCCTGCACGAACACGGCCCGCACCGCCCTCACCTGTTCGGGCCGCAGCAGCATCGAGAACATCTCGACCGTGTCGCAGAAGAACACCGGCGCCTTCGCGTCGGCGTAGTGGATCTGCGCCTTCGGCCCTGGGTAGTCGGCGAGCAGCATGCCGTCGAGGTCGCAAGTCGTGGCTGGGTCGATCTCCACCGGCGCGATGACGGTGGCCGAGTCGGCCTGGCCGCAGCCGCCCAGCAGCGGGACGAGCGGCACGGCGCAGGCGGCAAGGAGCAGGTGGCGGCGGGTCGGGTTCATGGGCGAAATCTCCAGGTGGCGATGGACAGCGGTGCGACGATCCAGCCGAGCATCACCAGCGACATGAGCCAGGGTTTGGCCAGCGCGACGGGAACGATGCTCGTGAGGCCGTACAGGCTGCGCACGTCGTCGAGGGAAAACACGTTGAGGATGCGGAACACGTCCGCCGGATTGAGCAGCAGCAGGTAGGCGAACCAGTCGCCGCTGAGCCTTCCGCCGGCCACGACCAGTAAACCGAGGAGGAGCAGGTCGAATACCAGCACGAAGAAGAACCACATGGCGATCGCGAGGCCCGAGGCGCGGGTGCGGTCGCCCGCCAGCACCGACAGCATCACCGCCAGGCTCAGGAACGCGAGGCCCAGGAGCACGGAGCTGAACATGAAGCCAGCGTAGGGCTCCAACCCGGCCGCGCCGATCTGCGTGGCAAGCAGCACCGCGACGAGACCGAAGCCCACC
>CAJPFZ010000552.1 GCA_905339355.1 Burkholderiaceae bacterium | reverse complement strand
GTTCTGGCATGACACCCGCACCGCCCTTTGCGCAGCCGCCACACCCTCATCCCAACTCACCCACCAAATGATGAACACCTTGCACAAACCCGCGGCGCTCCATGCCGCCTTTTCCGCCATCGCCGCCGTCGCGGCTGCGGCGCTCACTACCGCCGTGCCGTCCGCCCAGGCGGCGACCTACGCCGACATCTTCGAAGGCAGCTTCGGGAGCATGTCGTACGCGTCGGTTGCGGGCGGCTGGTCTCACGTCGATGGCGGCACGCTGCAATTCCTGTCGAGCCAGACGGCAGAGCACTACAACAGCACGAACCAGGTCTACTTCCACGGCGAGGCGTCCAGTTCGCTGATCGACGGCACGATGCGCGCCTCGGCGCTGGCCGGCTCGTGCGGCGGGATCTGTTCCTGGCCGCTCGGATACCGCTCGGTCGGGTCCGGCGCGGCGTTCTGGGAGCACGTGACGTTCGAGGAGGCGCCGTCGATGATGATGGTGCCGATGAAGCTGCACATCGACGGCGTGCAAGACGGGTTGGCCTATGCGCAGATCCGCTGGTATGTCGGCTACAGCGACCCGTTCACGAAATGGAACACGATGCCGGGCCAGGGCTGGCAGATCGTCGGCACCTCCGGCGCCTCCGAAATCGACACGACCGTCAATCTCGGTGACATCCTTGTGTTCTCGGCCTCGTCACTCGGCATCTACGTCGAGATGACCGCGTATGCGCAGAGCATCTCCAGCGAGACCAGCTTCGCCGACTTCGGCCATACGGCGCGGTTCTCGTGGGAGCTGCCTGCAGGCGTCAACGTCGTGTCCTCGTCGGGCCAGTTCCTTGCCACACCGGTGCCCGAGCCCGGGGCTTGGGCCTTGATGGCCGCGGGTCTTGCCGCGGTCGCAGGCGTCGTGCGCCGGCGCCGTCTCGGCTGACCGCGCAGCGCCTGCCGCCCTCGCCGGCTCAAGCCACCGCGCGCATCGAGGGGGCCACCGGCGAATCCACCCGCTTGGCCGTCTTGTGCTGGTACATGCGCCCGTCGGCGCGGATCAGCAGCTGGCTGCCCGAGCGCGTCTCCGAGCCGAAGGCCATGCCGTAGCTGACGCCGCAGCCCTTGAACCCGGCCGCGTGCAGGCAGGACTCGAAGTCGGCCATCGCCGCGCGCACCGCCGGTTCGCTGGCTGCGTCGCCCAGCACCGCGAACTCGTCGCCGCCGAGCCGGAAGACGTGCGTGCTCTCGCTCTTGAGTGTCTGCAGCTGGCGCGCGAACTCGCACAGCAGCGCGTCGCCCTGCGTGTGGCCGTGTTCGTCGTTGATGCGCTTCAAGCCGTCGAGGTCGATCATCACGAGCATCACCTGGTGCACGTCCTCGTCGTCGCGCTCGGGCGCCATCGCGGCGCCCAGAATGCGGTCGAAGGCATGGCGGTTCAGCACGCCGGTGAGGTAGTCGGTGCTCGCCTGGTCGAGCGCGCGGTTGAGCTGCAGCAGGTATTCGTCCTTCTGCTGAGCCATCAGGCGGATCTTGTCGGCCAGCGCGAAGGCGAGCAGGATCGCGTCGGCCGTGCCGCCCAGCAGCGTGAGCAGCTCGGTGTTGCGCACGGGGCTCTGGATCAGGCCCAGGTTGGCCGGCAGGATGAAGGTGGCCGGCACGATCAGCGCGAGGAAGGCGGCGAGAAAGTAGCGCGCAGGCAGGAAACCCGAAGCGAGGCTCACCACGCCCGCCACCAGCGCGAGGCTCAGCGACAGCGAGATGACGAGCGTCGCCAGGGCATGGGCGTATTCGAGCGCCAGGAAGCAGGTCGGCAGCAGCACGAGCGAGAGCGCGATGACGCCGCGGCTTGCGAGCACGAGCCGCGGCGCCAGGCGCTGCAGCTGCAGGAACTCCAGATAGAAGAGCGTGTTGAACACCGGCAGCAGGAAGAAGCCGATGTAGTGCCACTCCAGGCCGCGGAAATCGAGCCACTCCGCGCCGATGTGGAAGGTCAGGCCCCAGCCCCAGGTCGCCGCGAGCAGGTACAGCGAGTAGTACAGCAGCGCCTTGTCGCGGGTGCCGTAGAACATGAACAGGTTGTAGAGCGCCAGCGTCATCAGCGCGCCAAGCGCAGCCAGCGTCAGCACGTTCTCCGACACGACGGTCTTGTGGTAGCTCGCCTCGCTCACCAGGTCGACGCTCGGAAAGCGCGCGAAGTAGCGGCTCTCGATTTGCACCAGCACGTGCGCTGTCGCGCCTCTGGGCAGCGCGACGTTGCCGCCGTAGTGCAGCATGTACTGCGAGTCGAGCGCCCGGTAGCCGGCATCGAAGCGCTGCGTGGGCTCGCCCGGCACGTAGACACGCACCTTCAGGTCTTCCATCAGGCTGCCGTGCGGGTCGACGACCCAGCGCGTGGTCGGCGAATCGTTGCGCACCACCGCATGCAGCCAGTAGCTGCCGCCGAACAGGCTCACCCGGTTGGTCCGCTCGAGCCGGCCCAGCCAGTCTTCGAGCGCGTGCACGCCTTCGGGCGGCGGCACGCCATTGGCCAGGTAGAGCGCGCCGTGGCGCATCAGCTCGAGGGGGAAAGCCGGGTCGGCCTTGAGCGTCGACTGGGCCTGCACGGCCCCGCCGCCCGAGGCGAGCACGGCGGCCAGGCCGGCCAGGGCCAGCCAGCGGCGCAACAGCGGCCAGCACGGCAACCGGAACCAAGCAGAGACCGCCATCGAGTGCGTCGCCCTTCAGGAATCGAGGTTGAGAGGCAGGCCTCTCAACCCCTGGGCCGCGAACTGTACCAAGGCACGGCCGCTTCATGGCGGCCGCCCTGCACGCTTATCGCTCGCGATCGCCGACGATCACCGCCGGGTGGCCGCAGATCGCACGCGCGGTTTGCATGCCGGCCATCGTGGCGGCCTCGACGCAGCCGGCGTTCAGGCCTGTGCGTATCCAGTCGCCGGTCATGAAGAGATTGCGAAAGCCGCTGCCGTCCGTGCGGATGCGGTACTGGCTGCTGTTCACGAGCGACAGCACATAGCGCTCCGACGGGTCGACGTTGGCACGCCAGTACTGGCTGTCGAAGCGCTGTGCCCCGCTGCCCCCGGCTGCATCGAACAGGCTCGCCCAGTCGAAGCCCCTGGGCGTCGCCACGCTGGGCCACAGGCTGTAGATCTGCTGGTTCAGCTGGCCGATCGCCGCCTCCTTGACCTGACGGGCCATGCGCTCGGGAAAGCCGTGGTCGCTGAACGGCGGGTAGTCCTTGATCGTCAGCGCGCTGCACAGGTACGAGGCGTTCTTCGGCGCGTCGCCGGCCGGCCAGTCTTCGCGACACAGCAGCTGGTCCATCGGCGCCCAGGTGTCGAAGGGTTCGCTGAAGCCGCTGAGCACGGGCGCCTGGGCGTCGCGGCCGCTGAGCGTCCAGCCCATCTGCTTCAGGTCCGGCACCATCCAGGTCTGGTAGGCCTGCGTCGCCACGGCCTTGACGTGCTGCGTGCAAGCGGCCAGCGCCGGGCTGCGCTCGATGAGCTGCGGGCACAGCTGCTGCACCGAGGCCACCGAGGCGCCGAAGATCACCTTGTCGAAATCGACACCGCGTTTGAGCGTGACGCTCGGCAGCGGCCGGCCGAACGCCTGCTCGTAGCGCGCGGGCCAGTCGCTCCAGTTGGATTCGAGGTTGATCTGCGCCGACTGCAGCAGCGCCGCCTGCGCCGGGTCGATCTGTTCGTAACGCGGCTCGCTCGGCCAGCAGGCCAGGCCCTTCACGTCGACAAGCGGCTCGTAGTCGCTGCGTCCCGCGGCCAGCGCCACCTGCTGCGTGAGGCGGATCTCGTCCACCGCGCCCCCGCTCGCATCGGGCAGCAGCTCGTCGACCTTGTGGAAGAACTCGAACTTCACGCCGCGGCGCTTGAGCAGCTCATAGAACGGCGTGAACACGACGTCGCCCATGCCGGCCTGCATCTTCCACATGATCGCGCCGTGGTAGCCGAAGGCCACGCGCATCATGCCTCGCAGCATGGTGCCGGCCTCGATGTTGGGCTTGTCGAAATCGCCGTCTTCGTAGGCGAACACCAGGTCGTAGAAGCCGCGCACCGGCGCCGAATGCACCGTGAGCTTCGGGTTGGCGCCGTGGCGCGTGAGCCAGGCATAGAAGTCTTCGCCGTTGATGACGTCGAAGCCCTTGGTGAAGACCTCGTCCTCGTACATGCCGATCAGCGAGGTCAGCGCGAGGTCGACGCAGATGTACAGGCGGCGCAGGTCGTCGGCCACGCCGGCGGCTTCGGCGCGCTCGGCGAAGCTTTGCTGCGCCCAGGCACGCAGCGTCTTCAGCGTGGCCGCCTGCAGGCCCGGCTCTGCCGTCTCGCTGAGGTTGGTGGCGAGCGCCCTGGCCGCCGCGCGCAGCGCATGCAGCGCACCGGCGCAGTCGCCGAGCACGTCGGCGGCGAAGGCCTGCACTTCGTCCTCGACCTTGTCGACCAGGCTGCTCAGCCAGCCGCGCGCGGCTGATGGCGCGGCGGATGCTGCACGTGACGGCAACGCAAGCGCCGGCGCGATGCCGGGCTGGGTGCACAGGTCTTCGATCCACTGCTTGACCCATTCATAGGCCGTCAGCACGATGCGCCAGACGTCGAGCTTCTCGTCGCCGTCGCCGGGCTGGCCGGGCATCGGCGGCGTGTCGATGGGCCACAGCCGGCACTGCCCGCCGACGAACTCGGTCAGCGTGATGAAGTGCTGTTCCTTGAAGGCGTCTTGCCAGGTGCGCAGCGGCGCGCCGGCCGGCCGGTCCAGCAGCTCGTAGGCGCGCTGCATGGTCTTGAAGGCGTTGTCGTAGAAGCCGAACCAGATGTGCAGCCCGTGTTCCTCGATGCGCTGGCCCATCTCGGCGTTGCGCCCGCTCGCGCCCTTGCCGCCGAGCCGCCAGCCCATCTGGTAGACGGTGATCTCGCGTTCGTTTTGCCAGCCGGGCTGGTCGGTGAGGTAGAAGGCCGCCGTCATGGCGGCCACGCC
>CAJPFZ010000551.1 GCA_905339355.1 Burkholderiaceae bacterium | reverse complement strand
ACGTTGATTGGCGCCCCGCGCTTGCGCGCGAGTGACAGTGATTCATCGAGCAGCCGCTGTGCGTCCTCAAATTCTCCGAGCGCGAGATGAATGACGGACATCGCCATCACCGCCGTGTTGAGCACCTGGCTGTCGCCATCGGATCGCGCGAGTGCCAAGGCGCTGGCGGCATGCGAGCGCCCTGCATCCCACTCAGCCAGTCCAAGGCAGGCGACGCCGAGCATGAGCTGCGACCACGCCTGCTGCTGCACATCGCCGAGCGCCGCGGCCATCTCTTTGCTGCGGGACAGCAGGTCGACCGCCTCATGATGGCGGCCCAGGAAGTACGCCAGATCGCCCGCGCAGAAGAGCGCCTTCGCATGCACCACGCTCGCGCCCACACCGTCGGCGCGGATCACCGCCTCGCAGGCGAGCCGGTATCCCAGATCGATCAGGCCGCGGCTTCGCCAGTACCCTTGCAGCGACGCGATGAGCACGAGGCCGAGCTCCGCACCGTCGATGACGTTGTCGCACCACGCGTGCGCCAGCACGATGTTCTCGCGTTCGGCGTCGAGCTGCTGCAGCCAGGCTCCCTGCTGCGCACCTTGCATCAAGACGCTGCCTTGGTCGGCCAGAGCGGCGTAGCAGCGCAGGTGCCTTGTGCGCGCGGCGGCTTCCTCGCCAGCCTCGCGCAGGCATTCGCGGGCGAAGACGCGCACCGTTTCGAGAAAGCGGTATCGCGTCTCGCCTCCCGGCCCCTGGTGCACGTTGACGAGCGACTGGTCGACAAGCTGAGACATCGCATCGAGCATGTCGAACTCGCCCCGATGGTCGTTCGCCGCGTCCCCCGCGAGGGCAGTGGCCGTGGCGAGGGTCCAGCTGCCGGCCACCACGCCCAGCAGGCGGAAGCGCTGCTGCAACGCAGGTGGCAACTGGTCGTAGCTCCATTGAATGGTGGCACGCAGCGTCTGGTGGCGCGGCAGGGCATGCGACGAACCGGTGAGGAACTTGAAGCGGTCGTCCAACTTGTCGCGAATCTCATGCAGGCTCAGTACCTTGATACGGGCCGCCGCGAGTTCGAGCGCCAAGGGAATGCCGTCCAGACGCCGGCAGATGTCGACCGCAGTGGCGACGTTGGACGCGTCGAGTCGGAAGTCCGGATCGGCCCACTGCAGGCGGTCGATGAACATGCGCACCGCGTCGAAACTCACCGCCTCGCTCTCGGACGTCGTCGCAGGCAAGGCCAGGGGCGGCAGGGCATACACACGCTCCAGCGGGTGGCACAGCGCAACCCGGCTGGTGACGATGACCTGCAACCGCGCGCAGCGGGACAGCAGAACCTCGACCAACTCGGACACCGCGCCCACCACCTGCTCGCAGTTGTCGAGCACGAGCAGCATGTGCTTGTTTCCGATCGCACCCGACAGCGCGTCGCTGAGCGGCGTGCCGGGCTGCTCGAACACGCGCAGCGATGCGCCGATGGCGATGGGAACTCTTCCCGCTTCCTGCAGCGGCGCGAGGTCGATGAACCACACGCCGTCGGGCACGTCGGACGCCAGCTCGCGCGCGAGTTCCAGCGCGAGCCGCGTCTTGCCGCAGCCGCCGATCGCCAAGATGGAGAGAAGCCGCGTGTTTCCGAGAAGTCGCGCGCAGACGGCGATTTCGCTGTCGCGGCCAATGAATGTGCTGCGCTCCGCGGGCAGGTTGTGCAGTGGCGGACCCGATGGTGCCGCCTCGTCCGCGGCATCCTGGCGTTCATCGGGCGAGCCGGGCCCTTCGCGCAACGTGAGCTGGTAGCCGCGTCCGGCTACCGTGGCGATGGCTTCGCGCCCGAGCAGGCGCCGAAGCTTGGACACTTGCACCTGGAGGTTGTTCTCCTCCACGACGAGTCGCGGCCAGACGCGCTCGATCAGTTCATCCTTGCTGACGACGTGTCCCTGGCTGGCCGCAAGAATCACCAGAAGATCGAAAGCCCGGGCACCGATGGGCACCGGTCGCCCGCCTTCCAACAGTTGTCTTTCGAGAGGGCGCAACTCGAAGCGGCCGAACCGGTAGCGCGGCTCCATGGCGGTTCCTGTTCATTCCATGCGCGACTCCCCTTCGCGTTCATGCGTCCACTGGTCGCCATTCTGGCCCACCCGATGACGGCGCTGCCAGTAAGTTTGGTCGGCAAAGCGGGATTCGGAGCGGTACAAGGCCAGCCGCTGCCGCGAATAGACCGCGAAGGCCGCTTCAAGTTTGTGAGCGTATTTCGTCAGGGCTGCCTCGTCGTCCGAGCCACGCGCAAGCACCGCGTTCGCTGCGTCGATTCCGCTTTGCAGCGCCACCGTGAGACCGTGCGAGGACAGCGGATCTAAGCTCATGGCGGCATCGCCCGCCGCCAACCAGCCCGCGCCAGCCATGCGGTCGAGCCGGGCGCTCTCGGCCGCAACGATGACCTCGTGGCGCTGCAGCGCCACGCCATGGGCGTCGAGCCGTTCGCGCGTGGATCGCGACGTATCGAGCAAGCTTTGCCAGCCGCTGGCGCCACGCCATTCGCGATCGAGCAGATCGGGGTCGGTGAAGAACGCCAGCGTCCATCGCCGCCGGGGTGCTGGCGCGGAATACCACCAGCCGCCGGGTGTCGACTCGACGGCGCTCATGGTGTCGCCCGGCCAGCATGCCGGCTCGCCCGATGCGAGCAATGCCACCTGGCGGTCCTCCCGGATCCGTCGTGCGCCTTGCCGCCGCGCAAACCAGCTCGCGCGCCCGCTCGCGTCGACGACGAAGTCGCAATCAAACGTTCCACCGGAATGCACGCAGTGCCATCGTTCGCCGTCGCGATGCACCGACAAGCCGCGTGTTTCGACATCGAAGCGCGCGCCCATCGCGAGCGCACGCTCGCGCAGGCGGGCGTCGAAGCGCTCGCGATCGACGTGATGCGCCACGCCAAGGCAGTGGCCGATGAAGTCGACATGGCGGGTTCCGGCCGGCCCCCAGTCCGACCGGTTGGCGTGGCATGGCAGGTGTTCGTCGGCCACGAACGCATCGTCCAGGCCCAGTCGCCGCACCAGCAGCCGGCCATGCGGCGACAGGCTGTCTCCCAAGCGAGGCGAGGCCGTGGGCACGGGTCGGGTGAGGCGCACCTCGGCGCCGGCACCGCGCAGGCCGATGGCCGACGACGAGGCCGCCGGCCCGTCACCGATGACCAGCACCGAGGGGGCTCGCAAGGCGTCAGCGCTCGCGCGTTGGGTCATGTTTCCACAGCGGTCGTGTGGTCTGGATCGCCGTCTCCAACTTGCCCTTGATGTCGCGCCCCGTCTCGACCCGCATCGTGGCCGGCCACAGCGGCAGGTCTGTCGGGCCGGGCTTCTCGGTCACGATGCCGATGTGCTTCCAGGCCTCGATGAAGACCGCGCGCGGATTGGGCGAGGTGATGACTTGCGGCGGGTACACGTTGGTCTTGTAGACGATGCCGCGAAGCCACTTCTGGCGCTGCTCTACCGCGAACGCCGACAAGCGTTCCTCGAGCGGTCGTGCGCTGTCCATCACCACGGCATAACCCTCTTCGCTGAGCACGTCATTGGGCACGCGCGCGGGCCAGAACGTCGGCAGGTATTCGCCGCCGGAGGGTCGGTAGGCCGAGAGGCAGCTCGCGGTATCGGTCTGCCACGGACAGGCCATCCAGCGCGTCACGCTGCCGGGTGTACAGCCGTCCAGTGGGCCGCCCGCCGCGAGCGCGGTCGACGAGGTGAGCTCATCGCCGAAGTCGCCCTCTGCCTCGGCGCGCTGCTTCAGGCGGAACGGCGACGCATACATCGATGCGATGCGCATCGGCCAGGTGAACTCGGCCCCGGGGTGGAAGGGGCCACCAGTGGTTTCGTCCAGCACTGCGCGGTCGATGCCCCGCACCTGCTCGGCAGGGCTCATGCTGCTCCAGGGCTTGACCGCGGCTGGCGAGACCACGTGGTCGAAGTCGCCGTGTGCCCACTGTTCGAGCAGCGCGTACTGCAGCGGCGTGATCGCCATCCACGTGCGTGGGTCGACGATGGGCGGATCGACGGCCACGCCGTCGCCGTAGACGGCCGGCCAGGCATCGGCCTGCATGGTCTTGTAGTCTGGGCGGCGAAAGCTGTCGAAGACCGCGCGGCGCAACGGCCCGGCTGACAGCGACGGGTCGCACAGCCGCGAAATCAGTGCCGGCTCGCGAAAGTCCTGCGGCGAGCCCCAGCCGAACTCGCGCGCGAATCCGGCGTTGACCCATTCGGTGTCGGCAAGCCGGCGCAGCAACGGAAAAATGTCGTCCCAGAAGACCGGCCGCGTCGGGCGTCGATGGGGGTCCATCTGACACGCCACGTCACGCAGAAGGTCCCAGCCGGATACAAGCGCCTGCACGCCCGGCGCGAAGTCGGGCGGTGCCACCACGACCCAGGCGCCCGTCGCGGTGAGCACGCGGCCGCCCATGCTCACGACCGCGTTCACCGGCCCGTCGCTGGTGTCGTCGTGCCAGCCGTCGTTGTTCGCGAAGCCTTGCGGCGGTTCGCCGTTGTACGAAGCCGAGTTTCCGAGGCCGCCCAGGAACACGAGCCGTCCTGCGTCGTCGGTGCGCAGCTCGCCGAGATACACCTCCTTGCCGACGAAGCGGCCGCTGGCGAAGGCGTATTGCTGATCGGCGCCCGAGCGGTTGACGTTGATGCCTGAGATCGTGCGTGCGCCGGGCACGATGGACAGTTGCGAGCGCTGCGCACCGCTGAAGCCGCGGTTGCGCCGCAGGCTCGCGAAGGGCCGGATGCTCGCGATGTCGCCGCGGCTTGCCGGAATGTCCAGCGCCTGGTCGAAGTTGAACCAGGCTGCCTTGTGGTTGGCCACTTCCACCGACCATTTGATCTCTGCGTCGGCCGCGGTGATCTCCTTGACGACCTCTCCTGCGGCGTTGAAGCCGTAGAGGCGGAAACGCGCCGCCTGCCGCTTGATGCGCCCGAGCGAGTCGCGGTAGGCGGTGTCGTCGATGTGCGGAGCGCCCACGCTTTCGGGGCCGAAGAAGAATGCGTCGGGACTGTTGCCCACGCGCGCCATGCCGATGGACGGGTAGATGGACACCCGTTCGATGCTGTCTCTTGCCATGTGTGTCTCCCTGGTGATGGTGGCCTGTGGGTTGTGCCACGCGGGTCGCCGGGCTTGCAAGACCTGACGCCCGCTTGGCCATCCGAATTCAGGACGCTTCAGCTTTGTATTCATGCCGGTGCAGGACGGGCAAGCCGCATCAGGATGACAGTGACCTCGCCGGCAGATCCGCCGGCGATCATCTTCAGGAGAACATCATGGCTGGCAACGATCTCATGCAACTCTTCTACGAAACCATCAACGCGCAGGCCCAGCAGCAACTGGGCAACCTGCTGCACGGCACGATCACGCCGATCGAGCTCGGTTCGCAGGGAGACTTCCCGTGGTTCTGGCAAGACGCTGAAGGCAACTTCAACGCCAACACCTTCGACTACCTCTCTCGTCGTGCCACCCCGGGCCAGCACGGCGGCGTCGCGCTGGGCGACTCGTTCCTCGACGCCTATGCCGAAAGCCTGCAGGACCTGGCGTGGAAGCTGTCGGCTGACGACCAGCAGCTCCTCAACAAGACCCAGCTCGCCGCCACGGTGCAGGCGGGAGCCGTGGTGTCGGCCTATGAGCAGACCATGGGCGCCATCACGCCGGACCAGATCGCTACCGCCGCCAAGACGCTCGGCTACACGCCCCGCAAGGTCGACTTCGTGATCGCCTATGCGGTGGGCTTCCAGTGGAGCGGGCAGTCGCTGATGACAGGCGCCGCACCGTTGAGCTACCAGACGCTCGCGAGCGCACGCAATCTCACCTCGCTGCTGCCCGCGATGCCGCCGACGGCGGGTTCCATCCTGCCGGCGGTCGTCAACTACCTGCAGGTCACCAACTCCATCGTCTCGCTGCAGGATTCGAGCTCGAACGCGATGTGGATGCGCGCACAACTGCTGGCCAACACGCAGACACCTACGCTTGCCAATGGCGGCGTGACGACCATCACCAGCGGCGGCGCTACCGCCGTGCGACCGGGCTACAACATCAACATGGCACCGGCCGACATCCTGAACTCGCTGTCGAACACCGGCTCGTCGCTCACCGTCACGATGAATGCGGCACGCCAGGACGCAAGCACGCTGAGCGTCGATATCGAAGGCCACACCGGCTTCACGTTGCCGCTGGACTTCATCGGCATCAGGGTGGGCGCAAGCGCGCAATACTCGCTGTTCGAAGCCAACGGGTCGGGTGCGTCGGCCACCGTGTCGATGACCTTCCCTGGGCTCACCGTGGTGCCCATGGCGCCAAACACCTGGCAGCAGGACACGTCCAGCGGCGGGCAGACGGTGGGCTGGTTCTACAAGACGCCGATTGCCCAGGCCGCCGCGGCGAGCGGCAAGACGGGATGGGTGTTCAGCCCCGTTCCCCCGTACGACTTCGCGCCCGGAGGCGACTTCGGCTGGCTCTCGGCGCTCGTCGTCAGCGGCTATCCGACGATCACCATTGAGTACTCGCAAGGCGACTACAGCGAGTTCTCGAAGACCTTCGCGCAGCACTTCGAAGCCGAGGTCAGCCTGTTCGGCATTCCGCTTGGCGGCGGCTCGGAAAGCACGTTCAGCGGGCAGAGCTCGTCCAAGTCGACCGACGGCACATTCACAATCACGCTCACTCCGCCACCGCAGACGAGCACGGTGAACGCACTCGATCAGCGCGCCTACGTGCTCGGCGGCCAGGTGGTGTACGCCGGCGCGGCAGCCACGGGCCGCGTCGGCGCGGTGGCACCCAAGCTCGCACTGGCGCATTCGGCGAAGGACGCGAGCGACGCGGTTCGTGTGGGCGGCACTGCGATGGTGCGGCTGGCGGGCGTGAGCTTCATCAACCGGACGGGCTTCGCGGCACAGCTCTTCACGATGTACCAGCAGCACGGCACGGCGACCAATCTCGCCGCATGGCAGACCTCACCGGCATTGAACGGCACCCTGATGACGGTCGACGTGGTGCATCCGAGCACACGCTACAGCTACGACATCTCGCGTTGGCTGCCCAATGGCGTTCTGGTCAGCGCGGAAAGCCCGTACCGTCTCGCACAGGTGATCGGTCGTGACGGACGCACGCTCGAACTGACCATCTCGGACAAAGACGGGACACTGGTCGGAAGCTTCAAGCCCGCCGCCATGGCCGCTTGATGCAACGGCCCTTGCAGGGCGTGGCCTGCAAGGGCCGTGCTTGAACGTCCAGCCAGTCGCCTGCCGTTTCGGCGCTGGTGTCCTGCGTCCGCCGGACCCAACGCAGGTAAATCTTTCAGCTGAACCTCTTTCTTACTGGCGTGGGGCGGTCCGCGCGGCGGATGTCGCCAACCCACCGGCAGCCGCGCCGTTGTGCATCACGCGCACGAAGCCTGCCCAGTCGCTCACCGTCTGATGAGCCCAGACCCGCGCGGCGTCGACCAGCGCCCGATCGCTCACCTCGGCGAGCCCCTCACGCAGCTCCTCGCCCTGCGCGGGAGACAGGCGGCTCGCGCCGATGCGCAAGCTGAGCAGCTCGCGCAGGGTCGCCGCCTCGAGGCGGTCGAGCAAAGCCGCAGCCTCCTCGGCGGTAGCTGCCAAGCCATCGGCCACAGCCATGCCCCGATCGGTGATGCGGGGCGCGTCGATGCGCTCTTGGCCGCCATCCACGACGATGCGTCCGCAGGCGAGCCCGGCATCCAGCAGCTGGGTCGCAGCCAACTGCAAGGTGGAGGCTTCGCAGCCCATCACCATGGACAGCAAGCTCAGGTCGACCGGATCCGGGTAGGCCTGGGCCATCGCTTGCAGGACCCTGTCCTTGACCGGTTGCTCCAACGATTCCACGCATTCTCCCAACAAAGGGCATGACACAGGGACACGCGAGCGCCTCGCGTTCTCCCTTTACTCATGGGCTTCCGGGGAAGAAGAGCAATCTGTGTGCCGCTGGCTACCTTCTCTGGTACTGCTGGCTGCCAAATAGCGCTTCTCTTGCGCTGTCGCTGACCAGTGGCTTGCGCTGGTTGGCCAGCACCTCCACGCCGCGCTGCACGGCCGGCCGGGCGGCGACCTCGTCGAACCAGCCCTTGAGGTGAGGGAAGTCGGACCAGGAAATGCCCTGGTTCTTCCACGAGCGAAGCCAAGGGAAGATCGCGATGTCGGCGATCGAATACTCCGCGCAGCCGATGTACTTGCTTCTGGCCAGGCGCTTGTCCAACACGCCGTAGAGCCGCTTCGCCTCGTTGGTATAGCGCTCGATCGCGTAGGGAATCTTCTCTGGCGCATAGATTCGAAAATGATGGGCCTGGCCCAGCATCGGCCCCACGCCGCCCATCTGGAACATGAGCCACTGCAGCACCTCATAGCGCGCCGCCACACTGTGCGGCAACAGCTTGCCCGTCTTGCCCGCCAGGTACAGCAGGATTGCGCCCGACTCGAACAGCGAGATGGGCTTGCCCTCGGGGCCGTCCGGATCGACGATGGCCGGGATCTTGTTGTTGGGGCTGATCGCCAGAAACTCGGGCTTGAACTGGTCGCCGGCACCGATGTCCACCGGAATCACTCGATAGGCCAGTCCGCACTCTTCGAGCATGATATGAACCTTGTGGCCATTGGGCGTGGCCCACGAATACACTTCGATCATTGCTGAGCTCCTGATGTTGTTGTTGCGCGGGCTGCCACGACTCTACTCTCACGACCCATGCTGAACACGATCAAGCGCTGGATCTCGGGCCACTCGCCCGGCCCCGATTGGAGCAGCGTGAGCGAGTGGGCGCACAAGCAGGGTTATGGCTTCAAGCGCGCCAAGGACCACGAAGGTTTCGTCATTGACGGCGCCTTCGGCGTGCGGCCCTGGCGCCTCGAGTGGGGGCCTTCGCAGCGCAGCTACATCACGGCGCAGGAGTTGCGCCTGCGCATGGAGTTGCAGCTCTCATCGGGATTGCAGATGCTGGTGATGAGCCGCACGCTGATGGAGATGCTCGAGCGCGAGACCTTCGAGCGCTACACGCAGAGCAACCAGACGCTGATCGACGTGTCCACACCCGAAGAGATGCGCTGGCTCGCGATGTTCCCGAAGGCCACACTCGACCTGCCGAAGAACGTGCGCGGACAGTTCGCCGCAGTGGGGGCAGACCCGGCCACAGCCGCAGCATGGGTGGAGGGCAGCTTCGGCCAGAAACTGGCCAGCGCGTCGTCGAACTTTCTGCGCGAAGGACCGCCCTTTGTCGTGATGACCTTGCGCGGGCGTGTCTACCTGCGCTTGCAGCTCGAGGCGCCGGACCCGGTGCGCATCGCGCAGGCGCTGTCGCTGTTCGAGGCTGCGGCGCAAGCGGCGGCCAGGGTGGGCAGCGGCATCCAGGAGCCACGGGCCGGCGACTGGCCCACCACCTCATCGACGGCGTGGCAGACCGACATCCAGCCGGAAGACCCCACCGACCGAAAGCCCTGACGCGGCGCTGCGGACGTCATCCGCAACGCCAACCCGCGCTCAGGCGAACTTGCCGAGCTCCATCTTGGCGATGGCGTTGCGGTGGACTTCGTCCGGGCCGTCGGCAAAGCGCAGCGTCCGCGCGATCGTGTAGAAGTAGGCGAGCGGGAAGTCCTGGCACATGCCGGCACCGCCGTGCACCTGCATCGCCCAGTCGATGACCTTGCAGGCCATGCTCGGCGCCACGACCTTGATCATCGCGATCTCGGCCTTGGCCGTCTTGTTGCCGGCCACGTCCATCATCCAGGCGGCCTTCAGCGTGAGCAGGCGCGCCTGGTCGATCATGCAGCGCGCCTCGGCGATGCGCTCCTGCGTGACGGTCTGCGCCGCCACGGGCTTGCCGAAGGCGACACGCGCGCTGGCGCGTTTGCACATCAGCTCCAGCGACCGCTCGGCCAGCCCAATGAGCCGCATGCAGTGGTGGATGCGGCCCGGCCCGAGACGGCCTTGCGCGATCTCGAAGCCGCGGCCTTCGCCGAGCAGGATGTTCGACGCGGGCACGCGCACGTTCTCGAACAGCACTTCCATGTGCCCGTGCGGCGCGTCGTCGTAGCCGAAAACCGACAGCGGGCGCACGACCGTGACGCCCGGCGCCTCCGCGGGCACGAGGATCATCGACTGCTGCGAATGCCGCGGTGCGTCGGGGTCGGTCTTGCCCATGAAGATGAAGACCTTGCAGCGCGGGTCGCCCGCGCCCGAGGTCCACCACTTGCGGCCGTTGAGCACGTAGTCGTCGCCATCGCGCTTGATGCGCGCGGTGATGTTGGTCGCGTCCGACGATGCGACCTCCGGCTCGGTCATCGCGAAGGCGCTGCGGATCTTGCCCTCGAGCAAGGGCTCGAGCCACTGCTTCTTCTGCTCGGCCGAGCCATAGCGGACGATGGTCTCCATGTTGCCGGTGTCCGGCGCCGAGCAGTTGAAGACTTCGCTGGCCCACGGCGTGCGGCCCATGATCTCGGCCAGCGGCGCGTACTCCTGGTTGGTCAGGCCCGCGCCGTATTCACTCTCCGGCAGGAACAGGTTCCACAGGTCGCGCTCGCGCGCCTTGGGCTTGAGTTCCTCGATCAGCGGCAGCGGTGTCCAGCGCTTGCCGGCTTCGGTGTTCGCCTTCAGTTCATCCCAGTAGCGCTGCTCGTTGGGATAGATGTGGTCTTCCATGAACTGCCGCAGCTTGGCCTGCAGTTCCTGGGTGCGAGGGGAGTAGCTGAAATCCATGATGTTCTCCGCGGAACCAGTGGGTCTTGATTCGTGCCTCGCATTCTTGCGCCGCGCGGCGGGTTTGGCGGTCGCCTGTGCGACTCGCTCGCAAAACAGGCCTCAGGTGTCGCCTTGGCTCGCGATGCGCCAACCCATCTCGGCGAGCGGCCGCGCCCCTGCCGCCGCGACCTTGGCCTGCGCGCTCGACGCCGTGCCGTCGACGACACGCTTGGCGATGCCCTGCAGGATGCCGGCCATTCGGAACAGGTTGTAGGCCATGTAGAAGTTCCAGTCGGCCATCACGGCCTGCGGATCGCTGCGGCCGGTGCGTTCGCAGTAGCGGCGCACGTACTCCTTCTCGCTGGGAATGCCCAGCGCGGCGATGTCCAGGCCGCCGATGCCTCGCGACATGCTGGCGGGGATGTGCCACGACATGCAGTGGTAGCTGAAGTCGGCGAGCGGGTGGCCGATCGTCGACAGCTCCCAGTCGAGGATGGCGAGCACGCGCGGCTCGGTCGGGTGGAACACGAGGTTGTCGAGCCGGTAGTCGCCGTGCACCACCGACACCTGGCTCTCGTCGCGGGCGCTCGCGGGCATGTGCGCGGGCAGCCATTCCATCAGCCGGTCCATCTCGGGTATCGGTTCGGTGATCGAAGCGATGTACTGCTTGGACCAGCGGCCGATCTGGC
This sequence comes from Burkholderiaceae bacterium, assembly GCA_905339355.1. Taxonomy (GTDB): domain Bacteria; phylum Pseudomonadota; class Gammaproteobacteria; order Burkholderiales; family Burkholderiaceae_C; genus Albitalea. The sequence goes on along the minus strand of CAJPFZ010000551.1, from coordinate 21,848 downwards.
GCTCGAAGTAGTTGCCCGGCTTGCCGTAGCCGGCGAGTCCCGCCGCCGCCACGTCGACCTGGTGCAGAGCTGCCATCACGCGGTTCATCTCGTCGTAGATCGCGGCGCGTGCGGCGTTGTCCATGCCGGGCAGCGACTGGTCCCACAGCACGCGGCCCTGCACGAACTCCATCACGTAGAACGCCCGGCCGATCACCGATTCGTCCTCGCACAGCAGATGCATGCGCGGCACCGGCACGCCGGTCGGGTGCAGCGCGCGCATGACGGTGAACTCGCGGTCGATCGCGTGCGCCGAGGGCAGCAGCTTGGCGGCCGGCCCCGGCTTGGCGCGCATCACGTACGAGGCGCCGGGCGTGAGCAGCTTGTAGGTCGGGTTGGACTGCCCGCCCTTGAACTGCTCGACCGTCAGCGGTCCGGCGAAGCCCGCCAGGTTCGACTGCAGGTACGCCTGCAGCGCGCTCACGTCGAAAGCGTGTTGATCGGAAACGGGTTTGGTACCGGTGTAGGCGTCCATGCGGAGAGTGTTGAGTGAATCCGTGGCGCACGCACTGCGGATTGACCCGCGGCGCGGCCCCTATTGCTTAGAAGCGATGGCGAGCAGCTTCTCTTTCGACAGCACCACCAGCCGGGTCGGCTCGATGCGCACCGCGCCCTCGCGCTCGAAACCCTTGAGCTCCTGGTTCACGCGCTGGCGCGAGGCGCCCAACAGTTGCGCCAGGTCTTCCTGCGCGAGCTGCAAGCCGATGCGGATCTCGTCTCCGTCCTGGATGCCGTAGCTGCGCGCGAGCAGCAAGATCTGCTTGGCCAGCCGCGACGCGAGGGGCCGCGTGTTCAAGTCTTCCACTGCGTCGAACATCAGCCGCAGGCGGCGGCAGTTCAGACGCAGCAGCGCGTCGTAGAGCTCCACATGCTGCGAGAGCAGTTCCTTGAAGTCGGGCTTGCGCACCACCAGCAGCGTCGTCGCACCGTGTGCATTGGCGTCGTGGGTGCGCGGCATGCCGTCGAAGAGCGCGATGTCGCCGAACCACAGGCCAGGCTCCACGTAAGTCAGCGTGATCTGCTTGCCCGACAGCGACACCGAACTCACCCGCACCGCGCCCTTGGCGACGCCGACCCATTCTTCCGCCGGCTGGCCACGCGAGGAGAGCAGGGCGCTGTCGGGCAGTCTGCGCACGATCGCCCGCGACATGATCGCGTTGCGCAATGGCAGAGAGAGTTTGGAGAACCACGGGCCCGACTCGATGTTGTTGCGCTCGGGCATTGTAAGAACGGGGGTATTCATGATTTGTCTCTGACGTGACAGCATGGAGGCAGGGCGCAGACCTATTGTCCACGAGCCCTATGGAGAAGACGATGAGTGCAGCAGCCCTTCAGATCACGAGCCGCCAAGCCAGCGTGAGCGACGCCGAATGGCAGACCCGCGTCAACCTCGCGGCAGCCTATCGGCTGGTGGCGCTGTTCAAGTGGGACGACCTCGTCTTCACGCACATCACGGCCCGCGTGCCGGGGTCGGACAACCAGTTCCTGATCAATCCCTACGGCCTGATGTTCGAGGAGATCACGGCCTCCAGCCTGGTGAAGATCGACACCGCGGGCAACAAGCTCGACGACACGGCTTTCCCCGTCAACCCGGCGGGCTTCACGATCCACAGCGCGATCCACGGCGCGCGCCACGATGCGCAGTGCGTGCTGCACACGCACACCCTCAACGGCGTGGCGGTGTCGGCGCAGAAGGGCGGCGTGCTGCCTCTGTCGCAGCAGTCGATCTTCGTCCTGTCGAGCCTCGCCTATCACGACTATGAAGGCGTCGCCCTGCGGGAGGAAGAGAAGCCGCGGCTGGTGAGCGACCTGGGCGAGCGCAACTTCCTGATGCTGCGCAATCACGGCTTGCTGACCCTCGGCCCCACCATCGCCGATGCCTTCCTCAACATGTACCTGTTCGAGACCGTCTGCACGATCCAGGTCCGCGCGATGGCGGGCGCGACCGAGCTGATCCACATCGACCCTCGAATCATTGCCGGGGCCCAGCAGCAGGCCAAGGGTGCCACCAACGGCGTCGGCGGCGGCGCGCTCACCTGGCCGGGCCTGCTGCGCCGGCTCGACCGCATCGACACCAGCTATCGAAGCTGAGACGCTTCGAGGCGCAGGTACTGCGCGAGCAGCTTCTCCATCGTCGTCGCGCTCTCGTGCTGGTGCAGCCACTGCGTCGGCGCGAGGTTGACCGTGCGCACGATCAAATCGTCATGGCGGCCGACGTCGACGATGTTGATGCACGCGGGCAGCTGCTCGACACGTCCGAAGAAGCCGCGCTGGCCCGTCATCGCGCGCGCCAGCAGCGCGCGGTTGACGCCGCCGTGCAGCACCAGCAGCAGCTGCTGCCAGTCGTCGCGCTGCAAGATGGCCTCGAATGCGGGCAGGGCGCGGTCGAGCAGTTCACCGATCGACTCGCCGCCCAGGAACCGCTGTGACTCCACGCCTTGCTGGAAGGCCCCGAGGAAGGCCGCTTCGACTTCGTCCGGCGGAATGTCGGCAAGCTTGCCGCCGCGGATCTCTTCGAGCGCAGGCTCGAGTTCCAGTTCGATGGACTGGCCTGCCGCCGCGAGCACCCGCGCCGCGGTTTCCACCGTGCGCTCGAGCCCGCTCACGATCACCTTGTCGAAGCGGACGCCACAGGCCGCGTAGAGCGCACCGGCGGCGTCCGCTTGCGCACGACCGGCGTCGTTCAACGCCACGGTGCGCGGGTGCACCGGCGAGCCGTCAGCGCGGAAGTAATCCACCGAGCCGTGGCGCATCAGATAGATGCGCCGTCGTGGCAACTGCTTGCTCATGCGGCGGCAGGATCAGCGAAACCGCGGCGGCCGCTTCTCGAAGAAGGCGTGCAGGCCCTCGGCCGCGTTGGGATGGAAGAGGTTCTCAATGAAGTGGTCTCGTTCTGCTTCGAGCTGTTCGGTCAGCTCCGCGCCGTCTGCTTGCTGCAGCAGTTGCTTGGCGTCGGTGACTGCGTTGGGCGCCATCTCGGCGAGGCGCTCGGCGACGGCCAGAGCTTCGGTGAGCGCCTGCCCGCTGTCTGTCACCCAATTGACAAGGCCATGGGCCTGCAGCTGGCGTGCACTCGCGGGTTCGGCCAGCCACACCCACTGGTGCACGAGCTGCCTGGGCAAGGCGCGCGCGAGATGCCAGGTGGCCCCGCCGTCGGGCGTGAGTCCGACCCGGGCATGCGAGAGGATGAAGCGTGCGTCTTCGGCTGCCACGATGAGGTCGCAGGCGAGCGCGAGCGAGAAGCCCGCCCCCGCCGCGGCACCTTCCACCGCGGCGATCACCGGCTTGGGGAATGCTCGCAGTGCCTCGATGAACTGGTGCAACTGATCGAGCATCTGCAGCTGCGCATGCGCACCGGCCTGGCGCCTCGCATGCAGACCGCGCAGGTTGCCTCCGGCGCAGAAGTGGCCGCCGTCCCCATGCAGGACCACGGCGCGGATCTCGTCGTTGGATTCGGCGACATTCAACGCCTCCACACCCGCGGACACCAGTTGCTCGGAAAGCGTGTTGCGGGTGGCCGGATCGCTCAAGGTCAGCACCAGCGTGGCAGCGTGACGCTCGGTCTTCAGTTCGGAGGACATCGTGTGCCAAATCCCGTGGAGAGAGGGTTCGAGAATTGTGTCACGCGCGATGTGTCGCCACTGGGCGTTGCAGGTGTCCGGCGATGCTCGGCGACATGTAACGACATGCTAGAGTGCCAGCGCCCCAGCTATCGCCACTCCATGCGCGTTGCCGCCCCCGTTGTCGCCTCGGTTCTGTGCCTGCTCGCGCCTTGGGCTTGCGCGTTGAGCCTCGGCCCGGTGACGAGCGCCGGACGCCTCGGACAACCGTTGGATTTCGCGGTCACGGTCAAGCTCGATGCCGACGAATCGCTGTCGGCGCAATGCGTGGCCGCGGAGGTGACTGCCGGAGACCGCCGCATCCCCGCGGCGCAGGTGCGTACGCGGCTGCACCGTGCCGGACGCGAGCACATCGCCCGGGTCAGCACGACCATCCGGCTGAACGAGCCGGTGGTCACGGTGCTGCTGACCCTGGGTTGCCCGCCCAGGCTGTCGCACAAGTTCGTGAGCCTGCTCGACCCGCCTGCGCGGACGGTGGCGCGCAGCACCGCGCTTCCGGGCGCCGCCTTGCAGCGCGACGAATCGGCCGCACCGGCAGCGGCTGTTGCGCCCGCTGTCGATGCCGAGCCTCCGGCCGTCAACCCCGATCCCACCGAGCGTGCCCGGCAACGCGAACAGCTGCTCGCGCTGGAGGAGAGGCTGGCGCGCCAGGAGGTGGAATTGCGCAGCGCACAGGAGTCGCTCGCCGCCACGCAGGCGCGCCTGCGCGAGTCGGAGGAAGCCCGGCGCAGCAACCCGGCGAAGTACGGCTTGCTGGCGTTGGTGCTGATGCTGTCGATCACCGTCGCCGTGCTGCTGTGGCGGCTCGCGCGGCTGGAACGCAAGTACCGCTGGGCGACCGACTCGAAAAGCCTGACCGATGACATGGCTCTGCGCGAGACAGGCAAGGCGCCGCGATCTGCCACCGTGCATCCACCATTCGCGGAAGCGACGGTGACGTCGATGCGCGTGCTGTCCGATGCCCCCGAGCCAGCGCCGGCGGACAGTTCTACGCCGGAGGTGCGCGAAGCGGCACATGCGCGGCAGGAGCTGACGGCCGACGAACTGATCGACCTCGAGCAGCAGGCCGACTTCTTCATCGTGCTGGGCCAGGAAGAGGCGGCCATCGACCTGCTGATGAGCCATGTGCGCAGCAGCGGCGGCACGAGCCCGATGCCCTACCTCAAGTTGCTCGAGATCTATCGCCGGCGCGGCGACAGCGATGCCTACGACCGCATCCGCGAGCGCTTCAATCGGCGCTTCAACGCGCATGCGGCGGCCTGGGAGGCCGATCCGAAGGCGGGTCGCGCGCTGGAGGGCTACCCGGACATCCTCACGCGCTTGCAGGAGACGTGGCCCGTGGCGCCGCGCGCCGTCGACCTGCTGGAGGCGCTGCTGTTCCGCCGCGATGCGTCGGACGGTGTGTTCGACCTGCCGGCATTCGAGGAACTGCTGTTCCTCTACACGGTCGCGCGCGATGTGGTCGAGCACGAGAGCACGCCCGACGGCGTCGACCTGCTGCTGCCGCTCGGCTCGGACGAGCCGGCGTCGGCCATCGTGCACGCCGACGTCACACGCCCGCCCGAGAAGTGGCTCGAGCGTGTGCCGCCCGAGGGTGTCGACGTGGAACTGGACCTCGGCGCGCCGGACGGCCCACCGGCCGATTCACAGCCGCGCTAGGCGTTCCAGCGCCAGCGCGAGCGTCTCGTCCTTCTTCGCAAAGCAGAAGCGCACGATGCGCTGCTCGAAGCCGCCGGCGTAGAAGGCCGAGAGCGGAATCGCCGCGACGCCGATTTCCTGCGTAAGGCGGCGGCAGAAGGCTTCTTCGGTCTCTTCGCTGATCGACGAATAGTCCACGCACTGGAAGTAGCTGCCTTCGCTCGCCAGCACCCTGAAGCGGGTGGACCTCAGGCCCTCGCGGAAGAGGTCGCGCTTGCGCTGGTAGAACCCGGGCAGCTCCAGGTAGGCAGAGGCATCCGCCATGTAGGCCGCGAGGCCGTGCTGCATCGGCGTATTGACGGTGAACACGTTGAACTGGTGCACCTTGCGGAACTCGGCCATCAGCGAGGCCGGCGCGGCGACGTAGCCGACTTTCCAGCCGGTCACGTGGTAGGTCTTGCCGAAGCTCGACACGATGAAGCTGCGCGCCGCGAGTTCCGGCAGGCGCGCAACGCTCTCGTGCTGCTCGCCGTCGTAGACCATGTGCTCGTAGACCTCGTCGGCAATCACGATCACGTCGGTGGGGCGCAGCAGCTCGGCCAGGCGCTGCATGTCGGCCGCCGACCAGACGGTGGCGCTCGGGTTGTGCGGCGTATTGATGATGATCGCCCGCGTGCGCGGCGACATCGCTGCCGAGATGCGACCGAAGTCGGGCCGGAAGGTGCCCGGCGTCAGCGGCACGTGCACCGCGCGGCCGCCGGCCAGCTCGATGTTGGGCTCGTAGCTGTCGTAGCTCGGGTCGAGCACGATCACCTCGTCGCCCGGATGCACGATCGCAAGCACGCAGGTGAGGATGGCCTGTGTGGCGCCGGCCGTGATGGTGATCTCGCTGCCGGCGTCGTAGTCATGGCCATAGAGCGTGGACATCTTTTGCGCCACCGCTTCTCGCAGCGCCGGCACGCCCGTCATCGGCGGGTATTGGTTCAGCCCGCGGCGCATCGCCTCTTCGACCGCGCCGATCAGCGCCGGGTCGCAGTTGAAGTCCGGGAAGCCCTGGCCCAGGTTCACCGCGCCGTGCTCCTGCGCGAGGGCCGACATCACGCTGAAGATGGTGGTGCCTACGCGCGGCAGGCGGCTTTCGATGGCGGGCGTTCTCGCGTTCATAGCTGGTAGTCGTGGCCGTCGCTGCCCATCGCGCGGGTGATGAGCGCGCGGCTCAGGCGGTCCGACAGCATCTCGGCAAAGGCATAGACGAAGTTGCGAAGATAGGCGCCGCGCTTGAAGGCGACGCGGGTGACGTTCTGGCCGAACAAGTGGCCGACCGTGCGCGCCACCAGGTCGCCGCCGGCCGGCTCGTCGCGAACGGCGAGTTCGGCCAGGATGCCAACGCCCAGCCCGAGCCGCACGTAGGTCTTGATGACGTCGGCGTCGATCGCCTCGAGCACGACGTTCGGTTTGAGGCGGCGCGCCGCGAAGGCCTGGTCCACACGCGAGCGCCCGCTGTACGACACGTGGTAGGAGACCAGCGGCTGCTGGGCCAGGTCTTCGAGCGAGATGCGTTCCACCAGGGCGAGCGGGTGGCCGGCCGGCATCACCACCGCATGCTGCCATTCATAGCAGGGCATGCTGACCAGGCCGTCGTAGTCGCCGAGCGACTCGGTGGCGATGCCGATGTCGGCCACCTCGTCGATGACCATCTGCGCCACCTGCGCCGGGGCGCCTTGGTGCAGGCTGATGTTGACCTTGGGGAAACGCTTGCGCAGCTGGGCGATCGGCTCGGGCAGGAAGTAGCGCGCCTGGCTGTGCGTGGTGGCGATCGACAGCGTGCCGGCGTCCTGCTTGGAGAACTCATCGCCGATGCGCTTGAGGTTGTTGACCTCGCGCATGATGACCTCGATCGAGCGCAGCACCTGCTGACCCGGCTCGGTCACGCGGCGCAGCCGCTTGCCGTGCCGCGCGAAGATGTCGACGCCCAATTCGCCTTCGAGTTCGAGGATCGCCTTGGAAATTCCGGGCTGGGAGGTGAACAGCGCCTTCGCCGTCTCCGTCAGGTTGAGGTTCTGCCGGACGGCTTCCTGGACGAAGCGGAACTGATGGAGGTTCATATTTCCCGGCGATCTGTGAATCGCCAGGATTATTCCATCAGGCGTCGTTCGATGGATGGCCCACCTGGGCGAGCGATGCCTGCGCCATCGCCTCGATCACCTCGTCGCGCTCGCCGATCGCCGCGCGCAGTTTCCAATGCACGCCCGGATGGTCGGCTTCGAGCTGCGCGAGAAGGGCCGGGATGTCCTTGCGCACGTGGCCACCGGCGCCGAGGAACAACGGCACCACGTCCACGCTCGTGCAGCCGGCCGCGGCCAGCCGATGGCCGCCCTCGAGCAGCGTGGGCGTCATGAACTCGAGAAAACACAGCACGACCGGCACCGACGGGTCGCGCCGGCGCACCCGCTCGGCAACGTCCTCGAAGGGCAGGGCCCAGCGGGAATCGCGTGCGCCATGCGCGAACAGCAGCAGACCGCGGCGCATCAGCGGTACTTCACGAGCCATGCAAACGCCCCCATCGAGAGCATCAAGTAGAGCACGCTTGGCGCTGCAGCCACCATCCAGGGTGTCCAGTCGCGCAGCATGCCCAGGTGGCCGGCAACGTTGTTCAGCAGCACGAAGCTGATGCCCAGCATGATGCCGCCGAACACCTTGAGACTGATGCCGCCGGCGCGGGCGTGCATGTAGGCGAAAGGCAGGGCCAGGCCGACCATCACCAGGCAGGCGAAGGGGTAGAGCGCGCGCTTCCAGAACTGGATCTCGTGCCGCTGTGCCGCCTGCTCGTTGCTCGAGAGGTGGTTGATGTAGCGCGCGAGCTCGAGCGTGGACATCGTCGACAGCGGCAGCACCGCGGCGGCCACCACGTTGGCCGACAGGCTGCTGTGCCACAGCAGTTCGGGCAGCGCCCGGTCGCGAGCCTGCGGCGCTTGGGCGCCGGGTGCGTCGGACCACTGCGTGACGGTCACGTCCTTCAGCGTCCACACCGCGTTGCGATCGACCTGGCCGCTGCCGGCGGCGATGCGCTGCAACAGTCGCCCGTTGCTGTCGAACTCGAAGATGCGTATGCGCCGCAGCGTGCCGCCGCTGGCGGCGCTGCCGACGTTGATCGAGTACGAATGCTCGCCTTGCGGGGTCATGCGGCGGTCCTTCAGCCAGGCGCCGGTGCTGCCCAGCCGCAGGCCGCCCTTGTACTTGGCCTTCACGGTGACTGCCTCTTCCTCGGCCAGCGGGGCAATGTAGTCGCCGACGATGAAGGTCAGCACGCCGAAGACGACGCCCAGCGACGCCAGCAGCGTCAGCGCCCGCCCGGGCCCCAGGCCGCCCGTGCGCAGGATCGTGTACTCCGACGATTGCGCAAGCCGCGCGAGCGCGTAGATGGTGCCGATCAGCACCGCGATGGGCATCAGTTCGTAGACGTGGCTCGGCAGCTCCAGCAGGCTGACCACTGCGGCATTGAGCGCGCTGTAGCCGCGCTTGCCGGTGTCGCCGAGTTCGTCGACGAAGTCGATGAAGAAGAACAGCGACAGGAAAGCGAGCGCCACGAAGGCGACCGACGAGACGATGTCGGTGTAGAACAGTCGGCGAACGGTCTTCATGTCGGCTGCGCCGCCCGCGCCGGCCGCCAGCGCGTGCGGCTGTTGCGCGTGTCGCGCCACCACAGCAATGCCACGGCGAGCGCAAAAGCGCCGCCATGAGCGAGCACCAGCGCCATGCCCATGCCGACCTTGCCGCTCGCGACCCAGGCCTGGGTCAGGTTGATGATGTTGTAGTAGACGACGAAGGCCAGCAGCGCGAACAGCAGGTTCCAGTTGCTGGCGCGGCGGGGGTTCGTTTCGGACAAGCCGATCGCGAGCAGCAGCAGGTTGGCGCCGCCCAGCACGAGGCCGAGCCGCCAGGCGAGCTCGCCCTGGAACGGCGCGCTGGGCGTGCGCAGCAGCTCGGCCGTGGAGCGCGCCTTCGGGGGCAGGTCATCGGCGCGCGAGAGCACACGCTCGCCGGCGAGCACCTTGTAGCCCTCGAAGCGCGACAAGGTCTTTTCGTGTGTCTTGGTGTTCTGCTCGTTGCGCTGGCCGTGGTCCAGCAGCAGGTAGCGGTCGTCGTTCTCGATCGTGATGCGGCCCGTCTTGGCGGTCGTCACCGATTCGACGTCGCCGCTGCTCGACAGGATGAACACGTTGCGCGCCGCGCCGCCGCCCTCGGGGGCGCGCTCGATGAAGAACACGCGGCTGCCGTCGGCCGACGACTGGAACTGGCCCGGTGCGACACGCGACAGGTCGGAGCGCCGCTCGAAGCGATCGCGCAGCTCGACGCTGCGCTGGTTCACCCATGGCCACACGAACAGGGCCAGCAGCAGCACGACGATCAACACAGGCCAGCTGGTGCGCAGCACCGGCCGCACGAAACGTGTCAGGCCGACGCCGCTTGCGAACCAGATCGACATCTCGCTGTCGCGGTACATGCGGCCGAGCGTCGCGACCACCGCGATGAACATCGACAGCGCGAGCATGGTCGGCAACTGGCCGAGCGCGATGTAGCCGAGCAGCAGCACCACGTCCTGTGGGGCGATCCGTCCGCCGGCCGCCTGGCCGAGCGTGCGGATCAGCATCATCGTCAGCACGATGGTGAGGATGACGACCAGCGTCGCGCCGAAGCTGCGTGCAAGGTCTCGGCGCAAAGTGGAATCGAATAACATCGTTGGCTTGTCTCACCCACCCGGCTTGCGCGGGTGCCCCTCACCCCGGCCCTTTCCCAGAAGGAGAGCGCGCGGGCAGGTCGCCAAGGGCGACGTACAAAACAAGCGGCATTATGGACTTTCGTCATCAAATCGCATCAGCCGGCACACTCTCCAGCGTGGCGGCCGATGCGTTGCTCGTCGTGATCCACGGCGATGCCATCGACGCTTCGCTCGACCCCGCGGTCGCGTCCTTGATCAAGGACGCCGTGTCGCTCGGCGACTTCCAGTTCAAGGCGGGCCGTTGCTGGTACGTGCATCGGCCGGCGGGCCTGAAGGTGGCGCGTCTCGTGGTGGCAGCAGCCGGCGCGCCGACCGTGAAGGCGTTCAAGACGGCCGTTGCCAGTGGCCTCGGGCTCCTGAAGGGGCTGGGCGTCAAGCACGTTGCGGTGGCCAGCGGCAACGCGGACGAGGTTGGTGAGCAGCACGCCGAGGCGATGGCCACGGCCGCGGCTGACGCGGCTTACCTGTACCGCGACACCAAGCCGAGCGCGCCGCCCGCGCCGGCGTTCGCCAAGTTCACGCTGGTGTGCGGCAAGGCGCATGCGCGCGACGTGCAGCGCGGCCTGGCCCGCGGCGCCGCCATCGTGGCCGGCGTGGGTTTCGCCCGGTCGCTGGCCAACCGGCCGGGCAACCACTGCACGCCGAGCTACCTGGGCGAGCAGGCCAAGAAGCTGGGCAAGGAACACGGGATCAAGGTCGAGGTGCTCGATCGCAAGGCGATCGAGAAGATCGGCATGGGGTCTTTCCTGGCGGTCTCGCAGGGGTCGGCCGAACCGCCCCGGTTCATCGTCGCCCGCTACGAGGGCGCCGCCAAGACGCAGGCGCCGATCGTGCTGGTGGGCAAGGGCATCACCTTCGACACCGGCGGCATCTCGATCAAGCCTTCGGCCGAGATGGATGAGATGAAGTACGACATGGGCGGCGCGGCCAGCGTGCTTGGCACCATGCGCGCCATCGCGGAACTCAAGCCCAAGCTCAACGTGGTCGCCCTGATCCCGACTTGCGAGAACATGCCGGGAGGCGCGGCCGTCAAGCCGGGGGACGTGGTGACCAGCCTGTCGGGCCAGACGATCGAGATCCTCAACACCGACGCCGAAGGCCGGCTGATCCTGTGCGACGCGCTGACCTACGCCGAACGCTTCAAGCCCGCCGTGGTGGTCGACGTCGCCACGCTGACCGGCGCCTGCGTCATTGCGCTGGGTCATCACAACTCCGGTCTGTTCACCGCCGACGATGCGCTCGCCGATCAGTTGCTCGCCGCCAGCCGCGAGGCGCTGGATCCGCTGTGGCGCATGCCGCTGGATGAGGAATACGACGAAGCGCTGAAAACCAACTTCGCCGACATGGCGAACGTCGGGCCGCGGGCCGGCGGCGCGATCACGGCGGCGATGTTCCTGCGGCGCTTCACCGGCAAGTACCGCTGGGCGCACGTGGACGTCGCCGGCACGGCCTGGAAGTCGGGCGCCCAGAAGGGCGCCACCGGGCGGCCAGTGCCGCTGCTGACGCACTTCGTGCTGTCGCACGAGAGCTGAGCGAGGGCCGTGATGTGGCAGCGACCCTCACTCCGGCCCTCTCCCAAATTCCCCAGGTCTCCCAGGGGGAGAGGGTGAGGATGGGTCGCTGCGCGACACATACATGACTGAAGTTCAGTTCCACTTCAACGTTCCGGACCGGCTGGTCTATGCCTGCCGGCTGCTGCGCAAAGCCCTGCGCAGCGGGGTGAGCGGGGTGGCGGTGAGTGCGCCGGTGCCGACGCTGTCGAGGCTGGACCGAACGCTGTGGACCTTCGATGCGCAGGAGTTCATACCCCACCTGATGCTTCGCCAGGGCGAAACCGTTGCGCCGCGGCTCGAGCGCACGCCGATCTGGCTCGTGGAGCGCGCCGAGCAGGGTGTTCGCCACCCGGTCCTGGTGCACCTGGGCGAAGAACCCGCCCATGGTTTCGAGTCCTTCACGCGGCTGATCGAGATCGTGTCGACCGACCCCGAGGAACGCGAGACCGCACGCCGCCGCTGGAAGCACTACGCTGGCCGAGGTTACCAATTACAACGCTTTGACGCGGGGAACCCAGCATGAGCACGCCTCCCGAACGCCTTCCCAAGTTGACCGAGGTTGTCGACGTCGCGCGCACGGAGACGGCCGCCTCGGTCGCTGAGCGGCTCGCCGCCGCTCGGGCGGCCCAGACGCCGCCACCGTCAGAGGATCAGCTGGTTCAGCGGATCCTGGCCGATGTGCAGCGGCAGGTCGACCTGATGCTGGAAACGCGCATGCGCGAGGCCATCGCTCCGGCGCTGACGCGCCTGACCGACGCGCTGGTCCGGGAGACCCGTGCCGAGCTGGCATCGACCTTGCGGGACGTGGTCGCGCGCGCCGTCTCTCAGGAACTGTCCCGTCATCGGACCCGCTAGCTCGTTCGTTGTTGCGTGCAGGCAGCGTCGCCTTCGGCGCCGCCCCCAACCGCTCCGCGGCCGAACCATCCCTGTGAACCCCCCTAGACCACCACCTCATGACGTCATCGCAAAAGCTCATGCGCCCCGAGGATTCCCGGTATTGCCGGGGGGTTTATTTGGGGTATGGTGGCGCCCGTTGAGTTATCAACGCTCTTACTCCACATTCCTAATCGGAGGTTCTGCATGCAAGTGAAATTGAAAGCGATCGTCGGCGCAGCGTTGATCACGCTGGGCGCTTCGGCCTTCGCTCAAGAACTGGTCGTCAAAATCGGCCACGTCGGTCCCACCAGCGGGGGCATCGCCCACCTTGGCAAGGACAATGAGAACGGCGCTCGCATGGCCATCGATGAACTCAACGCCAAGGGCGTGACGATCGGCGGCAAGAAGGCCAAGTTCGAACTGCTGGCCGAAGACGACGCAGGCGATCCCAAGCAAGGCACCGCCGTCGCGCAGAAGCTGGTCGACTCCAAGGTCAACGGCGTCATCGGCCACCTGAACTCGGGCACCACGATCCCCGCTTCGAAGGTCTACTCCGACGCCGGCATCCCGCAGATCTCGCCTTCGGCGACCAACCCCAAGTACACCCGCAACGGCTACAAGACCGCCTTCCGCGTGGTCGCCGACGACGTGCATCTGGGCGGCACGCTCGGCCGCTATGCCGTCAATACGCTGAAGGGCAAGTCGATTGCAGTCATCGACGACCGCACGGCCTATGGCCAAGGCGTTGCCGAAGAATTCGAGAAGGCCGTGAAGGCGGCCGGCGGCAAGGTTGCCGAGCGCCAGTTCACGACGGACAAGGCCACCGATTTCACCGCCATCTTGACCGCGGTCAAGTCGAAGAAGCCCGACGTCGTCTTCTACGGCGGCATGGACGCCGTCGCCGGCCCGATGATCCGCCAGATGAAGCAGCTGGGCATCAATGCCAAGGTCGTCGGCGGTGACGGCATCTGCACCGGCGAGCTGCCGAAGTTGGCTGCCGGCGCCATGAGCGACGATCAGGTCGTGTGTGCCGAAGCCGGCGGTGTGGAAGGCAAGCAGAAGGCAGGCATGGAGAAGTTCCGCGCCGACTTCAAGAAGAAGTTCAACACCGACGTTCAGCTCTATGCGCCCTACGTCTATGACGCCGTCAACCTGATGGTGGCGGCGATGGTTAAGGCGGGTTCCGCCGACCCGGCCAAGTACCTGCCGGAGCTGGCCAAGACCAAGTACTCGGGCGTGACCGGCGACATCGCCTTCGACGAAAAGGGCGACATCAAGAACGGTGCCCTGACCCTGTTCACCTACAAGGGTGGCAAGCGCCAGGAACTGGCCGTCGTGCGCTGAGATTCCGAGACTCGACGACAACGCCCCGCACTGCGGGGCGTTTTTACGTGCCCATCACACGGCCGCAGCCGGATCCTGCAAGTAATAGCGGCTGAGCAACGAGTAGAGCGCCGGGTGCTCGGCGAGCAAGTCGCCAGGGGCCACGAAGAAGACCTCCGAAGCAACGGCGAAGAACTCGTCCACCGATTCGGCGCCGTAGGGATCGAGCAGGGTTTCTTCGCCGGCATCGATGCGCCGGCAGAACAGCGAGAACTCGCCGTCCATGACTTCGCACCAGGCGTCGCGAGCGGCACGGTCGGGCAGCAGCGGCACGCCGTTGGGCACGCCGTCGCGCATGTCGAGCACGTGAGCGAATTCGTGGATCACGACGTTGTAGCCCCACTCGGCTGTTTCGCCGGCGCTTTCGACGTCGGTCCACGACAGCATGATGGGCCCGCCCTCCATCGCCTCTCCGGTCAGCGTTTCGTCGTAGTGGTGCACCACGCCGTCGTCGTCCATCACCTCGCGCCGCGCGACCACCTCGTCCGCATGCACGACGATGCCGACGAAGCCGCTGTACTGGTGGAGCCCGAGGCGCAGCACCGGCAAACACGCTTGCGCGGCGATCGCCACGGCGATTTCGTCGGTGATCGCGAGGCCGTGCGCGCCGTGAAACTCCTTCTCGGCGAGAAACAGGGTCGCCAGCGCGCGCAGCGCGGACAGGTCGCGAGCGTCGCGCCGGGCGAGAAACGGAAAGCGGGCCAGCGTGAGTTGCCACAACGGCTCGGGGATGGCGCGGCGGCGCAGCGTTCGCTCGTCGCGTCGCCGGCGCAGCTGTGTCCACCAGCGGTTCAGCACGCTCACTGCGACGTCGCTGGCGCGATGCGCGCGAGGCGGTCGCGCTGCCAGCGCAGCACCTGCGCACGCGGAACACCGGGGTGGTCGAGATCCCAGTCGCTGAGCACATGGCGGGTGAGGCCCGGCGCGACTTCGTGGGTGGCCGGCATGTGGGTGTGACCGTGCACGAACTGCGGCGTGCCGGCCGCGCGCATCCAGGCGGCGGTGGCGGCGGCGTCGAGGTCGACCCACTTCCCGGGCTGCTGCTGCGACTTGAGCCGCTCGCTCTCGGCGCGAAGCTCGGCGGCGATGCGTCTGCGCTGGGTCAGCGGCTGCGCAAGAAAGCGCTGCTGCCAGCGTTCGCTGCGAACCTCGCGGCGAAACTCCTGGTATGGCTGGTCCGACAGGCACAGCGCGTCGCCGTGCGACAGCAGCAGCCGCTCGCCGAAGGCGATGAGAACCATCGGATCGTCAAGCCGCTCGACGCCGCAATCCGCCAGCATCTCAGTGCCGACGAGGAAGTCGCGGTTGCCGGCCATGAAGCCGACGAAGCGCTGCGAACTCGCTTCGGCGAGCATGGCCGTGCAACTGGCGTCGAAGCCCTCGTGCCGCGCATCGTCACCGACCCACACCTCGAACAGATCGCCGAGGATGAACACCGCATCGGCTTCGGTACAGCGCAGATGCCGCGCGAGCGCCTCGAAGGTGCGCGGCGTTGACTCGCTCAAGTGCAGATCGCTGAGAAAGTCGATGCTGCGCCAGGCAGCCGGCGCGGCGAACTCGGTGAAGGCGGGCAGCGCCTGCGCAGGTTCTGCCATCGCCGGTCGTGTCGGCGCGGTCGGCGTGCTCAGAGCACGACGGCTTGCTGAATGACCACGTCTTCCAGCGGCACGTCGTCGTGGAAGCCCTTGCGGCCGGTCTTCACGCCCTCGATGGCGTCGACCACGTCCTTGCCCTCGACCACTTTGCCGAACACCGCGTAGCCCCAGCCGCTGGCGCTCTCGGACTTGAAGTTGAGGAAGGCGTTGTCGGTGGCGTTGATGAAGAACTGCGCCGTCGCCGAATGCGGGTCGGACGTGCGCGCCATCGCAAGCGTGTAGTGATCGTTCTTCAGGCCGTTGTTGGCCTCGTTCTTGATCGGCGCATCGGTGGGCTTTTGCTTCATGCCGGCTTCGAAGCCACCGCCCTGGATCATGAAGCCCTTGATGACCCGATGGAACACGGTGCCGTTGTAGTGGCCCTTGTCGACGTAGGCGAGGAAGTTCTTGACCGACTCCGGGGCGCGGGCGTCGTCGAGTTCGATGCGGATGTTGCCTTTGCTGGTTTGCAGTTCGACTTGTCGGCTCATGTCATTTCTCCACAGTGGCTCGTTTGATGATGACGGGCGTGGTCGGCACGTCGTCGTGCGGACCTTTGCTGGACGTCGGCACGGCGCGGATCTTGTCGACCACGTCCATGCCCGACACGACCTTGCCGAACACGGCGTAGCCGTTGCCGTCGCGCGCCTTGTCGTCATTGAGGAAGGCGTTGTCGTTCACGTTGATGAAGAACTGGGCGGTGGCCGAGTTCGGGTCCATGGTGCGCGCCATCGCAATGGTGCCCCGATCGTTGGCGAGGCCGTTGCGCGCCTCCAGAGGGATCGCCTCGCGTGTGGTCTTTTCCTTCATGTCGGGCGTCATGCCGCCGCCTTGGATCATGAAGGTGGGGATCACGCGATGGAAGATCGTGCCGTTGTAGTGGCCGGCCTTCACGTACTTGATGAAGTTGTCGACAGTCTTCGGCGCCTTGGCCGCGTCGAGTTCGACGACGATGTCGCCCATCGACGTGGCGAGCCTGACCTTCTGCGCGGCTTGCGTAAATGCGGCGGGCGCGGTGAACAGCGCGAGACTGAGCGCCACGATGGCAGGCAGGCGTGGGGTGATGGTCATGGGAAGTCCTTCAGGGTTTCTGAGTGCGGCTTGCCGCGGCCGGCTCGACCAGGCCACGCAGCAGCCGCAGCTTGGGTGCGATCGTGCCATCTGCGGGATTCAATTCGAGCGCGCGCTCGTAAGACAGGCGCGCGAGCTGCACGTGAACGTCGCCGAGGTTCTGTTGCGCCACCGCATATGACGGGTTGGCGCGCAACGCAGACTCGAGGGCGGCTTGTGCCTTGTCGAACTCGCCGCGCTCGGCATGGATCACCGCAAGGTTGTTGTACGGCTCGGGCATCTCCGGATAGTCGACGCTCAGCTGAGTGAACACGGCCGCCGCCTCGCTCGCGCGCTTGGATTGGGCGAGCAGCACGCCCTTGAGAAAGCGCCATTGCGGATCGCGCGGGTTGTCGGCGAGCAGTTTGTCCAGCCGTGCGAAGGCTTCGCTGGCTTGCCCGGCCATGAACAGCCGATCGATCTCGCCGGCCTCGTCGGCGCGGGCAACGCCCGCCACTGCGAAGGCACAGAGGGCGACGATGCCGAACGCACGGATGATGGCAAGAAACATGCAGTGGTGAGTGGGTGGGCAGGGCGGCGCATGAGGCAAATATCGATACGCCCTCGGGCTGCCCCGCTATACTGATTTGATTGTAGAGCAGGCACCCTTTCGCCTGCCCCCGCGCCCGGTGTGGGAGACAGGCGCGACTCGGCAATCCAATTCAACCTGACGTGGCAACGCAGTTCATCTGGCCTGTGGCGGGCCCGACCGTTTCATGACCTTGCGCATCTTCAACACGCTGTCCCGCGAGAGCGAAGTCTTCCGGCCCATCGAACCCGGCCATGTCCGTATGTACGTCTGCGGCATGACGATCTACGACCTGTGCCACGTCGGTCATGCCCGCTTTCTTCTCGTCTTCGACATGGCTTACCGGTGGCTGCAAACGCTGGGCTACAAGGTCACTTACGTCCGCAACATCACCGACATCGACGACAAGATCATCAAGCGCGCGCTGGAGCGCAACATCCCGATCCGCCAGCTGACCGAGGAGATGACTCAGGCGATGCACCAGGACATCGCCGCGCTCGGCATTGCGGCGCCGACCCACGAGCCGCGTGCCACCGCCTACGTGCCGCAGATGCTCGAGATGATCGGCACGCTGGAGCGCAAGGGGCTCGCCTACCGTGCGTCCAGCGGCGACGTGAACTACTCCGTGCGCAAGTTCGCGGGCTACGGCAAGCTGTCGGGCAAGTCGCTCGACCAGTTGCGCGCGGGCGAACGCGTGGCGGTGCTCGACGGCAAGGAAGACCCGCTCGACTTCGTGCTCTGGAAGAGCGCCAAGGAGAGCGAGCCCGAAGACGCCAAGTGGGACAGCCCGTTCGGCAAAGGCCGTCCCGGCTGGCACATCGAATGCTCCGCGATGAGTTGCGCCATTTTGGGCGAGCACTTCGACATCCACGGCGGCGGCATGGACCTGCAGTTCCCGCACCACGAGAACGAGATCGCGCAGAGTGAAGGCGCGACCGGCAAGCCGTTTGTCAATTACTGGATGCACAACGGCTTCCTCAACGTCGACAACGAAAAAATGTCGAAGTCGCTGGGCAATTTCTTCACCATCCGCGATGTGCTCAAGCGCTACGACGGCGAAACCATCCGCTTCTTCATGCTGCGCACGCACTACCGCAGCCCGTTCAATTTCAGCGACGCCAATCTCGACGACGCACGCAACTCATTGCGCCGCCTGTACACGGCGCTCGACGGTGTCGAGCCGAGCGGCGCCGCCGTCGACTGGTCACAACCGCAGGCGGCGGCGTTCCGCGAGGCGATGAACGACGACTTCAACACGCCGGGTGCGATTGCAGTGCTGTTCGAACTCGCGGGCGAACTCAACCGCACGCGCGATGCGCGGACGGCCGCCTTGCTGAAAGGGCTGGGGGGAACGCTCGGTTTTCTGCAGGGGGCGCCGCGTGCATTCCTGCAAGGCGGCAGCGGCGTCGACGAAGCGCGCATCGCGCAGCTCATCGCCGAGCGCGCAGCGGCCAAGCAGGCGCGCGATTTCGGTCGTGCCGATCAGATCCGCAAGCAGCTCGCCGAGCAGGGCATCGAGCTCAAGGACTCGGCGCAAGGCACTACGTGGGTCAAGGCGTGAGCGTCGGACGACCCAACGGTGCCGAGGTGACGCCCATCTATTGGGACGACGCCTGCAAGCACCTGTCCAGGCGCGACCGGGTGATGCGCAAGCTGATCCCCCAGTTCGGCGAAGGCCGTCTGCAAAGCCGCGGCGATGCGTTCACGACGCTTGCGCGCTCCATCGTCGGCCAGCAAATCTCGGTCAAGGCGGCGCAGTCGGTGTGGGACCGCTTCGCCGCGCTGACGTCGGACGCGCCGACGCGCATCCACCCGTCGGCGGTGCTTTCGCTCGACACGGCCGAGATGCGCGCGGCCGGCCTTTCGGCCCGCAAGGTCGAGTACCTCGTGGACCTCGCCTCGCACTTCGAATCGGGCGAGGTGCACGTGCCGCTGTGGCAGGAGATGGACGACGAGGCCATCATCGAAGAGCTCGTGGCGATCCGCGGGATCGGGCGCTGGACCGCGGAGATGTTCCTCATCTTCCATCTGATGCGCCCCAATGTGCTGCCGCTGGACGACCTGGGCCTGCTCAAGGGCATCAGCGTCAACTACTTCAGCGGCGAACCTGTCTCGCGCGCCGAAGCCCGCGAGGTTGGCGACGCCTGGGCGCCGTTCCGATCGGTGGCCACCTGGTACATCTGGCGCAGCCTAGATCCACTGCCGGTAGACTACTGAGTCGTCGTGGGAAGAGGGCTTCCATCGCATGAGCAAAAGACATTTCCTTGAATTCGAGCAGCCGGTTGCGGAACTCGAAACGAAGATCGAAGAACTCCGCTACGTGCAAAGCGAGTCGGCCGTCGACATCTCCGAAGAGATCGACCGCCTCAGCAAGAAGAGCCTGCAGCTCACCAAGGACATCTATTCCAGCCTGACGCCGTGGCAGGTGACGCTGATCGCGCGCCATCCGCAGCGGCCCTACACGCTGGACTACGTGAACGAGATCTTCACAGAGTTCCAGGAGCTGCACGGCGACCGGCACTTCGCCGACGACCAGTCCATCGTCGGTGGCCTGGCCCGCTTCAACGGGCAGGCGTGCATGGTGATCGGCCACCAGAAGGGGCGCGACACCAAGGAGCGCGGCCTGCGCAACTTCGGCATGTCGCGGCCCGAGGGCTACCGCAAGGCGCTGCGACTGATGAAGCTGGCCGAGAAGTTTGGCCTGCCGGTGTTCACCTTCGTCGACACGCCGGGCGCCTATCCTGGCATCGGCGCCGAAGAGCGCGGCCAGTCCGAAGCCATTGGCCGCAACATCTTCGAGATGGCGCAGCTCGAGGTGCCGATCATCACCACCATCATCGGCGAAGGCGGGTCGGGCGGTGCGCTCGCCATCAGCGTCGGCGACCAGATGCTGATGCTGCAGTACGCGATCTACTCGGTCATCTCGCCCGAAGGCTGCGCGTCGATCCTGTGGAAGACCGCGGCGCGAGCGTCTGACGCTGCCGAAGCGCTGGGCATCACCGCGCACAGGCTGAAGGCGCTCGGACTGATCGACAAGATCGTCAACGAGCCGGTGGGCGGCGCGCACCGCGACACCAAGCAGATGGCGGCCTACCTCAAGCGCGCTCTCAACGACGCGCTACGCCAGGTGAGCGACCTCAAGCCCAAGGAACTCCTGCAGCGTCGCTACGAGCGCTTGCAGTCCTACGGCCGCTTCAACGACACCACCGAACGCTGATGAAGGCGCGGGTCGCGGTCGCCTACAGCGGCGGTCGCGATTCGACCGCCTTGCTGCATGCCACGCTGAAGGCAGCGGCGGACCAAGGCGTCGAGGTCTTCGCCTTGCATGTCCACCACGGCCTGAGCCCGCACGCCGACGCGTGGGAAGAAGGTGCGCGCCGCCAGTGCGAGCGCTGGGCGCGGCGAGGCATGCCGGTGCAGTTTGCGTCCACCCGGCTCGCGACATGTCCGGCACCCGGCGACAGCGTCGAAGCCTGGGCCCGTCAGCAGCGCTACCAGGCGCTGCGCGAGATGGCCATTCAGCACCGCGTGGCGGCGGTGCTGCTGGCGCACCACCGGCGCGATCAGGCCGAGACCTTTCTTCTGCAGGCCTTGCGCTCGGCCGGCGTCGCCGGCCTGTCCGGCATGCCTGCGGCCATCGAGCGCGACGGGATCACGTGGTTGAGACCCTGGCTGGGCATTTCGCGAGAGAGCATCGAGGCCTATGTGCGGCACTATCGGCTTGGGCACGTCGACGACGAGAGCAACGACGACACGCGCTTCGCACGCAATCGCCTGCGCCATGACGTGTGGCCGGCGCTGACCTCCGCCTTTCCGCAGGCGGAAGCCGCCTTGGCCGACGCCGCGGCGTGGGCGCAGGATGCCGCGGCCTGCCTGGGCGAACTCGCCGCGATCGACCTCGCAGACATGGCCAGCGAGCGGGGCCTGGATCTGCATCGCTGGGCCAGCCTCGCACCGGCTCGCCGCAGCAATGTGTTGCGCGCCTGGCTGCGCTCGTGCACCGGGCGTGTCGCTTCGGCCAGCCTCGTCACGCGCCTGATGAACGAGCTTTCACCTAAGCGGCCCTTGCGGTGGCCGATGGAGGAGGGCGCGCTGCGCGCGTACCGAGGCACGCTGGCGTACCAGCCTGCGCGAGTGACGGCGAGCGTCCCTTGCGAGCGAGAGTCGACGCTCGGTGTGCGCCGCGCCGGGCGTGTCGCGCTGCCCGGCTGGGGCGGTGTGCTCGAGGTCGCTCGGATCAAGGAAGGCGGCGTGCCGCTGGCGTGGCTTGCGCACATGGAGTTGAGAGGACGCAGCGGCGGCGAACGGTTTCAGGCCGGCATCGGGCGCCCGCCTCGCAGCCTGAAGAAGCAGTACCAGGCAGCCTGCGTCCCGGCGTGGGAACGCGAGGGGCCGCTGTTCTACAGCGGCGGACAGCTGGTGTACGTGCCGGGCCTCGGGATCGATGCGCGCGTGATCGCCTTGCCGGGGCAGCCGCAGGTCTTGCTGCGCTGGTTGCCTTCGCTCAAGGAAGGATGAGACCGGTGCCCCGCTAAAATGCGTGGTTCACGACCGCGGGCGTGAACACTTTCCGCAGCTCCGCGACCCACGACAACCACAAGCATGGCACTCATCGTTCACAAGTACGGCGGCACCTCGATGGGCTCGACCGAGCGCATCCGCAATGTCGCCAAGCGCGTCGCCAAA
>CAJPFZ010000550.1 GCA_905339355.1 Burkholderiaceae bacterium | reverse complement strand
AGCGTTTCGCCCTTGACCGCGAACACCGGCGTGCCGCCGGCGGCGATGGCGGCCGCGGCGTGGTCTTGCGTCGAGAAGATGTTGCACGAGGCCCAGCGCACGGTCGCGCCCAGCGCCTGCAGCGTCTCGATCAGCACGGCGGTCTGGATCGTCATGTGCAACGAGCCGGTGATGCGCGCGCCCTTGAGCGGCTGGCTCTTGGCGAACTCGTCGCGGATGGCAATGAGGCCGGGCATCTCGGTTTCGGCGATGCGGATTTCCTTGCGGCCCCAGGCGGCGAGCGAGAGGTCGGCAATGGCGTGGTCGTGGGTCGGTTTCAAGACAGCGTTCATGTGAGGCTCCAGTTCGATCAGGAACCCGCCGACGCGCCGACACAGGGAGAATTCGGAACTCACCCACGAGGACACATCGTGCGGGTGAGCGCGGTTGCAATTGAGGTTTCCGAGCCTGGGGCACAGCGGGGTGCCTTGCAACGCTCCTCGGAAAGTGCGGGAATTGTAGTCGGCCGCCCGGCCCTCGCCAAGCAGGCCTTGTGCAAGACTCGGCGAATGAACGTGCTTCCTTCTCGCCCCTGGGCGGCGCTGCCGGCGGATGCGGCGCGCAACACACTCGGCGTGCTGACCGACATCGACGATACGCTCACGACCGACGGCGCCATCACCGCTGACGCGCTGCAGGCATTGGAGGCTCTGCGTGCGGCCGGCCTGCCGGTGATCGCCATCACCGGCCGCCCGATGGGCTGGAGCGAGCCCTTCGCCCGCACGTGGCCGATCGACGCCATCGTGGCGGAGAACGGCGCGGTGTCGCTGTTCCGCGAGGGCGGCGGGCTGCAGGTCGAGTACGCGCAGAACGAAGCCACCCGCGCGGCCAATGCCGATCGGCTGAGGCGCGCGGCCGAGCGTGTGCTGCGCGAGGTGCCGGCAGCGACCCTGGCGCGCGACAGTGCCGGCCGGGTGACCGACATCGCCATCGACCACAGCGAGTTCGCGCAGCTCGCGGCAGCGAAGATCGACGAGGTGCTGCGCGTGATGCGCGAGGAGGGCATGCACGCCACCGTCAGCTCGATCCACATCAACGGCTGGTTCGGCGACCACGACAAGCGAAGCGGTGCGCGCTGGATCGTGCAGCGGCTGCTCGCGCGCGACATCGAGACCGAGCGCGAGCGCTGGGTCTACGTCGGCGATTCGACCAACGACCAGCTGATGTTCGGCCATTTCCCGCTGAGCGTCGGCGTGGCGAACCTGCTGCAGTTTGCCGAGCAGTTGAGCGTGTGGCCCGCCTACCTGACCACGGGCGAGCGCGGCGCCGGCTTTGCCGAGGTCGCGCAGCGGCTCCTCGACCAGCGGCGGCCGGCGTGAGAGTGTCACGCGAGCCGTCGGCCTGGGCGGTGGCCGCCGCGCTTGCGCTGGCGGCTGCCGTCTCGCTCGGCCTCGCGCGCTTTTCGTATGCGCTGCTGCTGCCGCCCATGCGCGACGATCTCGGCTGGAGCTACCTGACGGCGGGTGCAATGAACACCGTCAACGCCGCCGGCTACCTCGCCGGCGCCTTGCTGATGCAGCGCTGGCTGCACCACCACGACGCGCGGCGCCTGCTCTTGATCGGCGGGGGCGCGAGCGGCGTGCTGCTGGCCGCGCACGGCCTGGTGACGCAAGAGAGCGTGCTGTTCGTGCTGCGTTTCCTCACCGGCGTCGGCAGCGCGATGACCTTCGTCGCCGGCGGGCTGATGGCCGCGGCGCTGAGCCAATCGTCGGCCCAGCGCTCCCCTCCGGTCAGTGCGGGCCTGGTGCTGGGGCTTTATTACGGCGGCACGGGGCTGGGCATCATCGTGTCGTCGCTGCTCGTCCCGCCGCTGGCCGAGATGGCGCGCCCGCACGCCTGGCAATGGGCCTGGCTGGCGCTGGCCGCGACGGCGCTCCTGTGCGTCGTCGTCATCGCGCGCGTCACGCGCCGCTTCACGGTGGCGCCGATCGCCTCGGCCGCCCGCGTGCGGTTTCGCTGGCGGTCGCTCGGTTACGGCCTGGCCGGCTACCTGATGTTCGGACTCGGCTACATCGGCTACATGACCTTCATCGTGACGCTGCTGCGCGAGCAGGGCGTTCCGCCGGAGCAGGTCGTCGGCTTCTACATCCTGCTCGGCGCCGGCGTGGTCGCCTCGTCGTGGCTGTGGGCCGGCCTGCTGCAGCGCGCACGCGGCGGCGGGGCTCTCAGCCTGCTGAACGGGTTGCTGGCGCTCGCCACACTGCTGCCGGTGCTGAGCACCCATGCGCTCGCGTTGACGGTGTCCGGCGCGCTTTTCGGCTGCGTCTTCCTGTCGGTCGTCGCCTCGACCACGGCGATGGTGCGCCACAACGTGCCGCATTCGGCTTGGGCCGCGGGCATCAGCGCCTTCACCATCGTCTTCGCAGTCGGCCAGATCGTGGGGCCGAGCCTGGTCGGCTGGCTCGCCGACGGCAGCGGCGGGCTGCGCATCGGCCTGGCCTGCTCGGCGGCGGTGCTGGCCTTCGGCGCGTTGTTGGCTTTGCGCCAGAAGCCGCTGCCTGCAGCTCAGCCCTGAGCCACGAGGAAACGGCCCATGCGCGCCATCTCGTCATCGAGGGCCGAACGGAACAAGCGCTCCCGCGGCGGACGCCCCGCCACGAACCCGACGCTGCTTGTCAGCTGCCCATCCTTCAGGGCCACGTTGGCCCAGCCGACGACCTCGTCGCGCCACAGCAGCGGCAGCGCGTAGTAGCCGAGCTTGCGTTTCGGCGCCGGCGTGTAGGCCTCGAAGCGGTAGGCCCAGCTCCACAGCAGCTCGAAGCGGCGGCGGTCCCAGACGATGGGGTCGAACGGCGCCAGCAGCCGCACGTCGTTGCGCGGTTCATGCCGGCTCGACGCCGGGCGCTCATCGGCGGGCCAGTACCAGTCGACACCATCGACCTTCTGATGCGCGAGCCGCTGCTTGGCACGCTGCAAGGTCGCCTTCAGGTCAGTTTGCCACTGCGGTGCGCCGTAGCGCAGCCGGCTCACCAGCATGTGCAGGCTGGTGGCGGGCAAGGGCGCGTACTTGCGCACGACCACGTCGACCAGACGGTCGAGCTGCGCCTGCCGCACGGCGGGGTCTCCGCTCGGCGGCGGATGGTCGTGCGCCGCGTAGAGGCGGATGCCGTTGTCGCGCCGCACCACGCGCAGCATGCTGCGGTAGTGCATGCCGTCGAGCAAATGTGTCGTCGCGTTCGACGAGCCGCCCCAGTAGTTGGTGACCCGGCCGTGTGCGAAGTGTTCGTCGACCTCGCGCGGATGCACCACGCCGCGCTCACGGATGAAGTCGAGCAGGGCCTGCGCGCGCCGCCGCGTCGCCGCATCCCACGCGGTGCGCGCGGTGCGCGGGTGCATCAAGGCATGGACCTCGCGGGTCAGGAAGCCGTAGTTGACGAAGAAGTCCTCTTCGATGCCGAGCCGCGGATAACGCCGTTCGAGGTCGCCGGCGCGGTAGTCCTTGACGCGGTGGCGCAGCGTCAGGTCTTGCGCGCGTGCGGGGGCGCGGATCGGGTCAGCTTGAACGAAACCCAGCTTGCGGATCGCCGCCGGCAGCGTCGTCGCGGTGAAGAGGCTGCGCGAGACGGCGTAGCGGCGCAGGTCGTCGAGCGTCAGTGCAGTGGACATGCCGTCGATGCTGCCAGAAACGACAGAAGGCGGCCGGGGCCGCCTTCTGTCAGGGCGCGGCGCACAGGCGGCGCCGCGTGTGTCTCAAAGGCCCGCTGCTGCCCGCAGCGCCTTCGCCTTGTCAGTCCGTTCCCAGCTGAACTCCGGCTCTTCGCGTCCGAAGTGCCCGTACGCCGCGGTCTTCTGATAGATCGGGCGCAGCAAGTCCAGCATCTGGATGATGCCGCGCGGGCGCAGGTCGAAGAACTCGCTGACCAGCGCTTCGATCTTCTCGTCGGAGATGACGCCGGTGCCTTCGGTGTAGACGGTCACGTTCATCGGCTTGGCCACGCCGATCGCATAGGCGACCTGGATCTGGCACTGGCGTGCCAGGCCGGCGGCGACGATGTTCTTGGCGACATAGCGCGCGGCGTAGGCGGCCGAGCGGTCGACCTTGGTCGGGTCCTTGCCCGAGAATGCGCCGCCGCCGTGCGGGCAGGCGCCGCCGTAGGTGTCGACGATGATCTTGCGGCCGGTCAACCCGCAGTCGCCCTGCGGGCCGCCGACGACGAAGCGGCCGGTCGGGTTGATCAGGAACTTGGTTTCCTTCAGCCATTCCTTCGGCAGCACCGGCTTGATGATCTCCTCGATCACCGCCTCGGTGAAGGCCGGCAGCATCTTCTTGCCGTCGCTCATCTCCGGCGCGTGCTGGCTCGACAGCACCACCGTGTCGATGCTGTGCGGCTTGCCGTTGACGTAGCGCATCGTCACCTGGCTCTTGGCGTCCGGGCGCAGGAAGGGCAGGCGCCCGTCCTTGCGCAGCTGGGCCTGGCGCTCGACCAGGCGGTGCGCGTAGTAGATCGGCGCGGGCATCAGCTCGGGCGTCTCGTCGCAGGCGTAGCCGAACATCAGGCCCTGGTCTCCGGCGCCGGTGTTCAGGT
Organism: Burkholderiaceae bacterium; assembly: GCA_905339355.1. GTDB lineage: Bacteria > Pseudomonadota > Gammaproteobacteria > Burkholderiales > Burkholderiaceae_C > Albitalea. The sequence continues at coordinate 1,552 of CAJPFZ010000550.1, read as the reverse complement.
GGTCGTCGCTCGCGTGGTCAACACCCTGGGCGATGTCGTTGCTCTGCTTGTCGTAGGCCACCAGCACCGCGCAGCCCTTGTAGTCGATGCCGTACTCGGTGTTGTCGTAGCCGATGCGCTTGATCGTGTCGCGCGCGACCTGGATGTAGTCGACGTGCGCGTTGGTGGTGATCTCGCCGGCGAGCACGACGAGGCCGGTGTTGCACAGCGTCTCGGCGGCGACGCGCGAGCGCGGGTCCTGGGTGAAGATTGCGTCGAGGATCGCGTCGGAGATCTGGTCGGACACCTTGTCGGGGTGACCCTCGGACACGGATTCGGAGGTGAAAAGGAAATCGTTGCTGGCCACTCTTAAACTCCCATCAGGTTGCACGGTGCGTTGCCGGCCTGATGTGGGGAGGAGCGGCGAACGCTTTAGCAGTATTTGTTTGGACCCCCATGGATCCCGCAGTCGGCGCCCGGGGGGCACCTCATGCATCGCCCTGCAAGTAGTTCATAACTCGGCGACGCCGCGATTATAGGAAACATGCGAACGCTCTTCCGCTGGCTGTCGCGCTGGCCTTTGTGGCTTCTGCACGCGCTGGGCACCGCGCTTGGCTGGCTGAGCTATCTGCTGTCGCCGTCGTACCGCCGGCGCTTTCTCGCCAACCTCGGCCAGGCGCAGCTGCCCGACGGTGTGCGCGGGCCGGCCATCGCCGAGGCGGGCAAGCTGCTGATGGAGCTGCCTTTCCTGTGGATGCGCCCCACCGATCGGCCGATCGCGCCGTATGTGCGCTGGGACGGCGAACAGTTCATCGACGAGGCGCACCGCGAGGGCCGCGGCATCGTCTTCCTGACCCCGCACATGGGGTGCTTCGAGGTCACCGCGCAGGCCTACGCCGAGCGCTACGCCGCCCGCCACGGCCCCGTCACGGTGTTGTATCGCCCGGCGCGCAAGCCCTGGCTGCGCGAACTCGTCGACACCGCACGTGGGCGACCCGGGCTCGCGACCGCGCCCGCAACGCTCGCCGGCGTGCGCCAGATGATCCGCGCGCTGCGGCGCGGCGAGGCGGTGGGCCTGCTGCCCGACCAGGTCCCTCCCGACTCGATGGGCGTGTGGGCGCCATTCTTCGGCCGCCCGGCCTACACGATGACGCTTGCGGCGCGGCTCGCCCAGCAGACCGGCGCCGTTCCCCTGCTCGCCTGGGGCGAGCGTCTGCCGCATGGCCGCGGCTACGTGGTTCACTTCGCGCCCTTCGGGGAGCCCTTGCCGGAGGGTGTGGACCATCAGGCAGAATCCGCCGCGGCCATCAACCGGGCGATGGAGCGGCTCATCCGCCAGCGCCCCGAGCAGTACCTGTGGGGCTACGACCGCTACAAGACGCCGCGCGGCGGCGGCGCCGCCGGCTCGCCGGGCGACGCCCAGAACAAGGATTGACGTTGGGTTCTCGATTGCTGCTGATCGTGCTGTGGCTGCTGCATTGGCTGCCGCTCACGCTGCTCGCGCCGCTCGGCCGCGGCCTCGGCTGGGCGCTGCATGCGCTGGCGGGGTCGCGCCGCGCAATCGCGCGGCGCA